>DASUUL010000241.1:0-4784 GCA_036374115.1 Acidimicrobiia bacterium
CGGTGGCGAGGCCCCGACCCGAGACCTTCACGCCGTCGACGTCGAGCTGCACGACGACGTCGCCCAACGCGTCGCCGCCCCCGGTGACGGCCGACACCGTGAAGTCGGTGAGCGTGCCGTGCACCCCGGTCGCCTTCGCGATCGCGGCGATGGCGGCGTCGATCGTTCCGTTGCCCTCCGCCTCGGCGTCGACCTTGCCGTCCCCCTCGCCGAGCACGACCCGCGCCGTCGGCGTCCCGTCGGTGCCACCGGCGAAGTCGAGGCTCACGATGTCGTAGCGGTGCACGTATCCGGAGCCGAGCTCCTCGGCGACGATCGCCTCGAGATCGGCCTCGGTGATCGTGACCTTCCGGTCGGCGAGCTCCTTGAAGCGCGTGAAGGCCGAGTTCAGGGCATCGCCCTGGATCCGGATGCCCATCTTCTCCAACGAGTCGGAGAACGCGTGGCGACCGGAATGCTTCCCCAGCACGATCTGGGCCGCCTCCTGGCCCACCGTGCTGGCGTCGATGATCTCGTACGTCTCGCGGTCTTCCAGCACCCCGTGCTGGTGAATGCCCGCCTCGTGGGCGAACGCGTTCCGCCCGACGACCGCCTTGTTGTACTGGACCGGATAGCCGGTGAGACGGGACACGATCCGTGACGTGCGGGCGAGCTCCTCGGTCCGCACGTTCGTCTCCACGTTGCCGAAGTAGTCGCGGCGCGTGCGGATCGCCATCACGATCTCCTCGAGCGCGGCGTTGCCCGCCCGCTCGCCGAGCCCGTTCACGGCGCACTCGACCTGCCGGGCCCCGGCCTTCACACCCGCCAGGGAGTTGGCGACGGCCAGGCCGAGGTCGTTGTGGCAGTGCGTCGAGACGACGTAGTCGCCGTCGACCCGGTCGATGACGTACGCGATCAGGCGGGCGAACTCCTCGGGCACGCCGTAGCCCACCGTGTCAGGGATGTTGAGTGTCGTCGCGCCGTTGTCGACGGCGATCTGGCACACCTCGCACATGAAGTCGACGTCGGACCGGCTGCCGTCTTCGGGCGAGAACTCGACGTCCTCGCAGTAGCCCCGTGCGCGCGCGACGCCCGCGGCCGCTTCCGCCTTGACCTGGTCTTCGGTCATGCGGAGCTTCTTCTTCATGTGGATGGGCGACGTCGCGATGAACACGTGCAGCCGGGGCCGCTCGGCATGCTGGACCGCCTCCCATGCCCGGTCGATGTCGGCGAAGCCGGTGCGCGAGAGACCGGCCACGGTCGAGCCGCGCACCTCCTTGGCGATCGCCTCCACCGCCTCGAAGTCACCCTGGCTCGCGATCGGGAACCCGGCCTCGATGATGTCGACGCCCAGGCGGGCGAGCTGCTCGGCGATCTCGAGCTTCTCGGCGACGTCGAGGGAGATGCCGGGCGACTGCTCGCCGTCCCGCAGCGTGGTGTCGAAGATCCGTACCTGGTCCATGTCGTCTCCCGGTCTCCCGATGTCTCCCGATTGCTGCCCGCCGGTTTCGTGCAACGAAAAACCTCCCCGGCCCGAAGGCACGAGGAGGCGTCCGCGAGCACCGGCGGGTGCTCGCCGCTACGTAAGGAGCAGGCTCTGGGTGCGCAGTTCCTTCGTCATGGGGTACTCATGGTCGCAGGAGTGCGACCGCAAGTCAACTCAGTTCGTGCGTGGCGCGCGAGACTGCAGCGGACGGAGCCGCGAACGAGGGAGGCGCGTTGTGCGCCGGTGGCTGAACCGAGTGCTGAAGCTGGGAGCGCTGGCCGGGATCGGCTACGCCGTGTGGCGCTACTTCGAGAAGCAGCGCAGCGACACGGCAGTCGACTGGGAGGCGCAACCCTTCCCCTATCCGCCCCAACCCCGCGCCGGCGCAGAGCCGCCCGTGCACGTCCCCTCCCAGGTGGAGCCGCCCGGCGGCCCCGAGACCGAGCCCGAGGCCGAAGGCGGCGCCGCCGGTGCGTGGGTGGAGCCGTCGGGCGAGACATGCCCGGCGAGCCACCCGGTGAAGGGGAAGCTGTCGAGCAAGATCTTCCACGTCCCCGGTGGTCAGAGCTACGACCGGACGCATCCCGACCGCTGCTACCGCGACGCCGCCGCCGCCGAGGCCGACGGTCTCCGCCAGGCCGCCCGCTGAGTGGTCGGCCGCCACGACATCGGATGCGAGGGCCGCGCGCCCAGCTACTCGAGCTCGATGGCCTTGGCGTCGATCACGCCGTCCTCGGCCCGCAGGCGAAGCACGACGTCGCCCGGCACGGGCTCGTCGACGGCGAGCACCATCAGCGCGGCCTCACCCGACGGGCCCTTGCCCACGTCCATGTCGGAGATGTTCACGCCGGCGTCGCCCAGGATGGTGCCGACGAGGCCGATCATCCCGGGCGTGTCGGCGTTGCGGACCACCAGCATGTGCGTCGACGGCGGCACGTCGATGATGTGGTCAGCGATGCCGACGATGCGAGGGGCCTCCCGCTTCCCGTAGAGCGTGCCGGCCACGTGCACCGGGCGGTCGCCGGTACGCCCCCGTAGCGTCACGAGGTTCACGTAGTCGCGCGCCGACGACGAGGTGGTCTCGCGCACGTCGAGCCCGCGCTCGGCGGCGAGCTGAGGTGCGTTCACGAACGACACCGGTTCGTCGAGGACCGGCGCGAGCACACCGCGGAGGATCGCGAGCGTGAGCACCCGGCAGTCGTAATCGGCGATCTCCCCCTCGTAACTGACGTCGAGCTCGTCGACGATGCCGTCGGCGAGTGAGGTGAACAGCACGCCGAGCCGTTCCGCGAGCGGGAGGAAGGGGCGCACGGTCTCGTTGGCTTCGGTGGCGGCGACGTTCACGGCGAACGGCACGAAGTCGCCTTGCAGCGCGAGCACGACCTGCTCGGCGATGGTCTGGCCCGCCTTGTCCTGCGCCTCGGCGGTCGACGCCCCGAGGTGGGGTGTCACGACGACGGAGTCGAGCTCGAAGAGCGGCGACTCGGTCGTCGGCTCGGTGGCGAACACGTCGAGGGACGCGCCCGCGATCCGGCCGTCGCGCACGGCTTCGGCGAGCGCGTCCTCGTCGATGATGCCCCCACGGGCGGTGTTGACGATCCGTAGGGTCGGCTTCGCCTTGGCGAGAAGGTCGCGACCGATCAGACCGAGCGTCTCGGGCGTCTTCGGAAGGTGGACCGTGAGGAAGTCGGCGGTGGCGACCAGCTCCTCCAGCGTGGGCACGAGCTGGACGCCGAGCTGGCGGGCCCGGTCCGCGCTCACGTAGGGGTCGTAGGCGGCGAGACGCATGCCGAACGACAACGCCCGCTGCGCCACGAGCACGCCGACCCGGCCGAGGCCGACCACGCCGAGCGTCTTGCCGTAGACCTCGACGCCCTCCCACCGCGACCGGTTCCATGCACCCGCCCGGAGGTCGCGGTCGGCCTGCGGCACGTTGCGCGCCTGGGCGAGCATGAGCGCGAGCGTGTGCTCGGCGGCCGAGAGCACGTTCGACTGGGGCGCGTTCACGACCATCACGCCCCGGCGGGTGGCGGCGGCGACGTCGACGTTGTCGAGGCCGATCCCGGCCCGGCCGACGACGACGAGGTCGGTTCCGGCGTCGAGCACGGCCTCGTCGACCTGGGTCGCGCTGCGGATGACGAGGGCGGCCGCGCCGCGGACCGCCTCGAGGAGCTCGTCGTGGCTCAGTCCGAGCCGTTCGTCGACCTCGAGGCCGGCGCCACGGAGGGCGTCGAGACCGCTGGGCGCGAGCTGCTCGGTGACCAGGACGCGGGGGTTCGCCATCAGGCCGGGAGCCTAGCGACGCCGTATCCGCCCAACAGTTTGGCGATGCGGTCGAGGCCTTCGACCATGTCGTCGTCGGCGAGCGCGAACGACAGGCGGGCGTAGCCGGGCGCTCCGAAGGCCTCGCCCGGCACGATCGCCACCTTCGCCTCGTCGAGCACGAGCGCGGCGAGCTCCAGAGTCGTGTGGGGCGTGAGCCCGCCGTGCTCGTGCCCGAGCGCACCCGCGAACGACGGGAAGCAGTAGAAGGCTCCCTGCGGCCGGAAGCACGTCACGCCGGGGATCGCGCTCAGCAGCTCGTGCATCTTCGCGCCGCGCCGTTCGAAGGCCTCGCGCATGGTCGCGACCGCGTCGAGATCGCCGCTCACGGCGGCGAGCGCGGCGCGCTGCGACACGTTGGCGACGTTCGACGTGGAGTGCGACTGGAGGTTGGTGGCCGCCGCGATCACGTCGCCGGGGCCGATCATCCACCCGACCCGCCAGCCGGTCATCGAGTACGTCTTGGCGACCCCGTTCAGCACCACACAGGTGTCGGCCAGCTCGGGCACCAGCACCGGCATCGACGAGAACACGGCGTCGTCGTAGGTGAGGTGCTCGTAGATCTCGTCGGTGACGACCCAGATCCCGTGCTCGGCCGCCCACCGCCCGATCTCGCTGACCTGCTCGAGCGTGTAGACGGCGCCCGTCGGGTTCGACGGCGACACGAAGAGCAGCACCTTCGTGCGCTCGGTGCGCGCAGCCTCGAGCTGCTCGACGGTGACGAGATAGCCCTGGTCGGCGCCGGCGAAGACGTCGACCTGCGTGCCGCCTGCGAGCTTGATGACCTCGGGATAGGTGGTCCAGTAGGGGGTGGGCACGAGCACTTCGTCGCCCGGGTCGAGGAGCACCTGGAACGCCTGGTACACCGCCTGCTTGCCGCCGTTCGTGACGACCACCTGCCCCGCACCGACGTCGAGGCCCGAGTCGCGGAGCGTCTTCGCGGCCACTGCCTCGCGCAGCTCGGGCAGGCCGGCGGCGGGGGTGTAGCGGTAGTTCT
>DASUUL010000242.1:0-4016 GCA_036374115.1 Acidimicrobiia bacterium
GGCCAGATCCCGCTGGTACGGCGCGTCGCCGAGACCGCCCCGCCGGAGGTGGCCGACGACGCCCGCACGTTCCTCGAGGCCCTCGAGGCGTTGCGCGACGACCCCGACGACCCGTCGTTGCGCGACGACCCCGAGATCGAGGAGGCCGTCGCCAACGTCGAGCGCTACGCCATCGACGGCTGCGCCCTCTACGAACGAGACGGCGGCGGCTCCCCCTTGTGATCCCTCGATGCGTTCATCGTGCGCACTACTTGCGCACGATGAACGCATCTACGCATCTAGAGGTCGGTGCGGCGGAGGCGGTGGGCGCCGAAGCCGGCGAGGACGGCGCCGCCGACGAGGAGCTTGACCGCGACGATCCAGATCGTGAGGTCGCGGGCGAGCTGGCTCTCGGAGCTGATCACCTCGGTGGGGTCGTCGGGGTCGTAGCGGATCTCGACCTCGGTACCGACCGGTGGCCGGCCGGTCCCGCTCTTGAGCGGCTCGGGGGCGCGCACGATCTCGCCGCCGGGCCCGACGAACTCGACCCGGCGCTCACCGTCGACCTCCACCACGACGCCGGTGACCTCGATCCCCCGGCTGCGCAGCGAGGCGTCGTGGCGCTGCAGCGAGATCACCAACACCGCGGCGACGACGCCGAGCACGAGCGCCACCACCCCTCCCACCACCGCGAGGCGCGCTCCCCTCCGGGTGAGGCGGGGCTCCTTGGCACCCACCGCCGCCGCCGGGGCCGCCGCCGCCGGCGCGTGCACGGTGACCGTCGCGCGCGCCGCCCGGATCCGGTCGTACTCGCGCCGCCGGTCGCGGTCGCCGAGCACGCCGTAGGCGGTGGTGACGCGCTTGAACAGCTCGGCCGACTCGGGCGCGACCGGGCGGGCGTCGGGATGGAGCGTGCGGGCGAGGGCGCGGAAGCGGGTGGCGATCTCGGCGTGGGTGGCGCCGGGTTCGATGCCCATGATCTCGTAGTAGTCGACGACGCCCTGCGTGCGCGTCGTCATCGGTCAGCCGCGGGGCCGGCCGCTCCCACTGCTCCCGCCGCTGCCGCCCCGGCTGCGGTAGGTGGCCTTGGTGCCGACGGCGTCCTTGTTGAGACGCTTGGAGAGGTGGAGACCCTCGAGTACGAACTCGACCGCCGACGCGACGCTCGCGGGGGTCTCCCCCACCTCGAGGTCGCCGAGGGTGTCGCGCAGGCCTTTGAGCTTCGGGAGCAGCTCGGCGTACTGCGACGCGGGCACGTCGTCGCCGGTGTGCACGGTGAGGCCCTCGTCGAACGCCGCCACCAGCTCGCCGAGCTTCTCGGGCTTCGTTCGGGCACGGAACACCTCGAGCACCGACGCCTTGAGCATGCGGTCGAGCACCTGCTCCTCCCGGCCGTCGTCGAGCGTCTCGAACTCGACCTTGCCCGCGGTCGACGCCACGAGCGCCTCGAGGTCGCTCACCCGGGGCACGACCTCGCCCTCGCCGTTGCGCAGCGCCCGGCGGGCGGCGTTGGCGACGAGCGTCTCGTAGTTCGTGATCGAGAGCCGCACCGACACGCCCGAGCGCTGGTTGACGTGCGGTGACCGGCGGGCCTGCTGGCTCACCTCGGCCACCACCTCGGCCATGAACTCGGGGACGTTCACGACGAGATCCTCCGCCGCCAGCGGGCGGGCCTCCTGGTCGATCACGTCCATCTCGACGTCGACGTCGAGGGGGTAGTGCGTGCGGATCTGGGCCCCGAAGCGGTCCTTGAGCGGCGTGATGATCCGGCCGCGGTTCGTGTAGTCCTCCGGGTTCGCCGACGCCACCAGCATCAGGTCGAGCGGCAACCGGATCTTGTAGCCCCGGATCTGCACGTCGCGCTCCTCGAGCACGTTGAGCAACCCCACCTGGATCCGCTCGGCGAGGTCGGGCAGCTCGTTGATGGCGAAGATGCCGCGGTTCGTACGGGGCACGAGCCCGTAGTGGATCGTGAGCTCGTCGGCGAGGTAGCGGCCCTCGGCCACCTTGATCGGGTCGACCTCGCCGATGAGGTCGGCGATCGAGGTGTCGGGCGTGGCGAGCTTCTCCCCGAAGCGGCGGTCGCGGTGGACCCACTCGATGGGCGAGTCCTCGCCCCGCTCGGCGACGAGCAGGCGGGCGTGCTGGGAGATCGGGTGGTACGGGTCGTCGTTGATCTCGCTGCCGGCGACGGTGGGCGCCCACTCGTCGAGCAGCCCGGTGAGCGCGCGGATGATGCGCGTCTTGGCCTGGCCCCGCTCCCCGAGGAACATGACGTCGTGGCCGGCGAGGAGGGCGTTCTCGAGCTGGGGCAGCACCGTGTCGTCGAAACCGATCACCCCGTCGACGAGCGGCTTCCCGGCGGCAATGCGGGCGACGGCGTTGGCCCGCACCTCCTCCTTGACCGGGCGCGACTCCCACCCGCTCGCCCGCAGCTCACCGAGGGTGCCCGGTCGGGTCATGAGTGCTCCCAGTGCTCGTCGGTCGGCCGCGCATCGGATGGAGCGGTCCCGCGCCCGGATCGTAACCGGTCTGCCAGACTGCCTCTCCGCGAGCGAAGTGTCGGGCACGCAAGCGAGCGAGCGAGGAGGGCCGCCATGGCGGAGCAGGACGCGGAGTACCAGGAGGCGCGCAAGCGGGTCGAGGCCCGCCTCGGGTTCTTGGGCCACCTGACGGTCTACGTCGTCATCAACGTCGTCTTCCTCATCGTGGTCGGGTGGGACTTCCTCTGGGCCACGGTGTTCTGGGGCATCGGCCTCGTCGGGCACGCCTACAGCGTCTTCTGGGCCGACAGCGGCCGCATGCGCGCCTGGAAGGAGCAGCAGATCGCCAAGGAGATCGCCCGGGGCCGGGGCGGGACGACCGCGGCGCAGCCGACCCAGCCCATGGCGCCGGCGCCGCCGTCCGCCGCCGACGCGCCCACGCAGCCGATCGAGGAGTGACCCCGGGCGACGAGCTGGGCCTGGGGGGCGCCTGGCGGGCGACGCCCGCCGTCGGCGACCTGCACCGGCGCTTCGTCGAGCCCGGCTTCGACGACGGCGACTGGCCCACCCTCACCGTCCCGGGGCACTGGCGCTCCGCGCCCGACTTCGCCACCGCCGACGGCCCGGTCCTGTACCGGCGGCGCTTCGGGGTGGCCGCCGACACCGCGCCCGGCACGCGCCGGTTCCTCGTGCTCGACGGCGTCTTCTATTACGGCGACGTGTGGCTCGACGCCGGCTACCTCGCCGCCACCGAGGGCTACTTCTTCCCCCACACCGTCGAGGTCACCGACGCGCTGCGCGCCGGCGACGAGCACGTGCTCGCGATCGAGGTCGCGTGCCCGCGCCAGACCGACCGCACCGCCAAGCGCATCGTCACCGGGGTGTTCTCCCACTGGGACAACCTCGACCCCACCTGGAACCCGGGCGGGCTGTGGCGGCCGGTGCGCGTGACCGAGACCGGACCGGTGCGTCTGGCGCGCATGTCGTGTGTGTGCGTCGAGGCGAGTGAGGAGCGGGGCCGCCTGCGCCTCGACCTCACCCTCGACCCGACGGTCGAGCCCGAACCTGCACCGCTGCCCGTGCGGCTGACTGCGCGCGTCACCGGCCCCGTGCCGGGCGACGCCCTGCTCGTCGAGGCCACGCGCGACGTGCACCTTGCAGGTGGCGACAACCACCTCGGCTGGACGCTGGACGTCGACCGACCGCCCCGCTGGTGGCCGTGGCGGCTCGGCGAGCCGCCACACCGAGTCGAGCTGGAGGTCGTGGTCGAGGTGAACGGCGAGACGAGCGACGTCCGCCGGCTGCGCACGGCGTTCCGCGAGGTGCGCATGCGGCGCTGGCAGCTCACGGTCAACGGCGAGCGCATGTACCCCATGGGCTCGAACCAGGGACCGACGCGCATGGCCCTGGCGGAAGCGACACCCGAGGAGCTGGCCCGCGACGTGCAGCTGGCGGTCGACGCCAACCTCGACCTGCTCCGAATCCACGCGCACGTCACCTTGCCCGCGCTCTACGACGCCGCCGACGCCGCCGGGCTGCTGCTGTGGCAGGACT
>DASUUL010000243.1:0-7219 GCA_036374115.1 Acidimicrobiia bacterium
GAGGACGCGTTCCAGGCGTGGGTGAACAGCTCCGAGTTCACGCGCGGCCACGCCCAGGCGAGCGCCGATCGCGGCGCGCAGCCGGTAGCACAGGGCTCGAGCCTGCTCGGCTTCGAGGTGGTGCAGAAGGTCGAGCGGGCCGGCTGACCGCCGGACGGCGGCCGCCCGGTGCAACGGCACGAGCCGCGTCGGAAGCCCGCGGTGTAACGAGAGCCACCCGGGCGACGCGCTGTCGTACGCTTGCGGCTGCCGGGGAGTGGCGCAGTGGTAGCGCACCTGCTTTGGGGGCAGGCGGTCGGCGGTTCGAATCCGCCCTCCCCGACTGCGGGTGTAGCTCAATGGCAGAGCCTCAGCCTTCCAAGCTGATGACGCGAGTTCGATTCTCGTCACCCGCTCCGATCACGGAGCCCCACCCGGGAACCGGGTGAGGGGTTCGGCGGTGCCGGTCTCGAGCACGAACATGTCGGCACCGACGACGCCGGCGCGCTCGACCTCCACCTCGACCACCATCCCCGGCTCGAGCACCTCGTCGTCGGCGAGACCTTCGTAGCCGAGGCCGACGCCGTGGACGGTGACGCCCTCGGCCGCCCGCAGGTCGCCGACGCGGGCGCCGGGGCCCAGGGCGCCCGTGACGGTCGACCACGCCGTTTGCCAGTCCCGCACTCGCGCGCGGTGCTCGGCCGCACCTTCACCGCACGCGTACGTGCGGGCGAGCGAGCCCTCCCACCCGTCGACGAGTGCACCGGCACGCATCGCCACGAGATCGCCGCTCTCGACGACCCGGTCGCCGACGAACCGGCGGGAGCGTCCGCCGTCGACGACGCAGAACACGCCCTGGAACGCCGGGACCGGCGCGTCCCCGGCGCAGCGCGCCTCCTCGAAGACGCCGAGCAGCTCCCGCTCGGTGACCCCGGGCCGCAGCGCCTCGACCGCCGCCCCGAGTGCATCCTCGACCACCCCCACCGCCACGCGGAGCGCCGCCACGTCCTCGGGCGACTTCACCCGTCGAACCCGTCGCATCAGCATTTCGCCGTCGACGAGGTCGGACTCGGGGAATGCCGCCGTGAGCAGCTGCTCGAACAAGGGTGTGAGCCCGTCGACGCCGACCCGGCGGGCTCCGTTTGCACCGGGCGCCGCCGCCACCGCACCGACGAGGTTCACGGGGTTCCAGCTCAGCGGGTAGAGCCGCTCCGGTGGGATCTCGGCCGGTACGCCCTCGTCGGTGACACTCAGCAGGTGCACGGCTCCGGTCGCACGCACGACCGCGCAGCCGGGCGCGAAGGCCCGGGTGCCCGCGAGGAACAACCGGTTCGCGCCGCTGACGTACCGGGCGTTGGCCTCCCGGCCGAGCACCATCACGTCGACGTCGGCACGCGCCATCTCGGCGAGGACGCGATCGAGGTGGCCGGTCACCGGGGTGCCTCGGCGCGTGCGCTCAGCATCGTCCACCCCGTCTCGGTGACCGCGACGATCTCCTCGGCGCGGTATCCGGCGCGCCCGTCGTCCCAGATCACCGGCTCGAACACCAGCACCATCCCGGGTGCGAGCACGATGCCGTCGTCGAAGGCGTCGCCGAGGTCGGTGCCGATGTAGGGCATCTCGGCGCTGTCGGTGCCGATGCCGTGGGCGAGGTAGAGGTGTGGCAGCCACGGCCTCCGCCCGCCCGCGGCCGCGGTCGCGGCCCGGCCGACGTCAGCGGCGGTCGCGCCCGGGCGCACCGCGCCGAGCGCGGCGTCGACGACCGTCCGCCAGCGCTCGAACTGCTCGCGGTGATGCGCGTCCACACCGCCGACCACCCAGGTGCAGCCGAAGTCGGAGGCATAACCTTCGAAGTTGATCCCGGTGTCGACCCAGATCACGTCGCCGGCGGCCAACGTCCGTGGTCGCGTCGGGGTCGGGAACACGACGCCACCGGACGCGGAGTACGGGCCGGCCGCGACGCTCGGCGGCATCACCTGGAAGATGGGGTCCACCGTGTTCGCCGACGCGCCCAGCTCGAAGACGCGCCGCAGGAGCCGGCCCGACAGCTCGGTGGCGCGCAGCCCGGCGCGGACCATCGCGGCCACGTCGACGATCGCCGCCTCGTTGACGGCCTGCGCCCGGCGTATGCACTCGAGCTCGTCGGCGGTCTTGACGATCTTCGCCTCGCCGAGCACGGGGGACGCGTCGGCGACCTCGCGTCCCGCGAGCGCAGCCCGCACCGGCATCGTGTACTCGTCGAACGCCACCCGCCCGGCCGGGACGACCTCGACCAGGGCGCGGGCACCGGCTTCGTCCTCGGTGGCGAGAGCGCCGTGCACGTGCGCGGCCGGCAGCTCCGGCGGCGCACCCTCCGGGAACGCCGTGAACAGGTGCGCCTCCCCCTCCCGGGTCAGCACGGCCACCGGCCGCTGACGGGCGGCGCGGCCCGGTTCGGCGGCGGGGACGCGCGCGCCGGTGGCGTACGCGACGTTGGCCTGCCCCAGCAGCACGAGGCCGTCGAGGCCGTGCGTCGCCATCGCGGCGGTGAGCCGTCCGCGACGTTCCCGCCGCATCCGGCCGAGGTGGAGCTCCGTTCCGGCGGGCGCCCCGGTTGCGGTCACAACGGCAGGTTGTAGGCGGCGACCGCGTTCGTCCCCAGGATGCGCCGTTGGTCGTCGGCCGGGAGATCGGCGATCGCACTGCGCAGCTCCTTCACCACGTCGGGGTGGAACTCCGGGTGCGGGTAGTCCGACGCCCAGAGCACCCGATCGGCGCCCAGGCGCTCCGCGCACGCGGCGAGATTCCACTCCTCGGGCTCGAAGCTCACCCAGCACTGGCGGGCGAAGTACTCGCTCGGCAGCAGGCTGAGCCAGCGCTTCTCGAGCGGGAACGCCTTCACCTGCTCGTCCATGCGCTCGAGCTGGGTGGGCACCCATCCACCGCCGGATTCCAGCAACAGGAATCGCAGCCGCGGGAACCGCTCGCACACGCCACCCATCAGCAGGCGCCCGAGCGTGACGACCATGTCGACGGTGTTGCCCACCGCCTGGCCCAGGCCGGAGCCGCCGTGAAGCTCGTCCATGGCCATGTTGGTGACCATCATGTTCTCGCTCTCGGCCACGAGCCCGAACTTGCGACACGCACCGGGAGTGTCGACGTGGACCCCCGGGTGCAACCCGACCGGGATGTCGAGGTCCTGGCACGCGGCCCAGAACGGGTCGTATGCCGAGTGGTTGAGCGGGAGGTCGTCGACGTATGGGGAGGGTCGGATGAACACCCCCTGCAGACCGAGCCGCTCCACGACGCGCCGCGCCTCGGTCACGGCGAGGTCGACGTGCTGGAGTGGGACCGCGGCCATCGCAAACAGCCGCGTCGGGTGCGCGGCGCAGTACTCCGCGACCCAGTCGTTGTAGGCCCGCTGACAGTCGGCGACGAACTCCACCTGCTGCAGTGCCGGGATCGGGTCGAGCGGACCGAAGAACATCGCGAACGACGGATAGAGGACGGCGACGTCGATGCCGTCGCGGTCCATGTCGGCGATGCGGGCATCGGGGTCGTGGCCGCCCGGCACCCGCAGGCTCTGGAGCAGATCGTGGAACTCGGCCGGCGTCATGCCGACCGCCGCGCTCATCGCGTCCTGGAGCTCGCGGCCCCCGGCGCGCACCACTCCCCCGGTGTAGGTGATCTCGTACACGTCGTCCTCGACGACCTTGCGCGGGATCCAGTCGCCCCACCGGTCGTGGTCCATCCGGTCGAGCCACAGGTGCTCGCCGGGCTCCATGGTGTGGCCGTCGGCGTCGACCACGAGGGCATGCTCGGCCATGTCCGACCCCCCTGACGCGCGTGTCAGGCATCGTGGCACCGCCCGACGCGGCCCGCCAGGGCCGCAGGACCGACACGCGCCGCGGCACGGCGCGATTGGGGTGACCGAGGGGATTCGAACCCCCGACCTCCGGGACCACAACCCGGCGCTCTCACCAACTGAGCTACGGCCACCATGGCAGCCCCCGGTCGAGACCGGCGGCCGGCGCGCCCGGGAGGATTCGAACCCCCGACCCTCGGATTAGAAGTCCGACGCTCTGTCCACCTGAGCTACGGGCGCTCGTCCTCGGCGGGCGAGCCAGTGTACCGATCGCCCTGCTCCAACAGCGTCACGATGTGTTCGGTTGCGCCGGGAACATCCGCGTCGACGACGACGTCGTGCTCCCTGCCCTCCCCCGACCGCACCGCGCCGTCGGGAGCGACGGTCAGGCGCCGACGCTCGATGCGGACCACGGGCTCGCCGAGGAGCGCCAGGAGCGCGAGCGGATCGTGGAGACAGATCCGGTCGGCGTAGGCCGCCAGCGGCCGGCGGAGCGCGCTGCCGGCGCCGGTCAGACGGCGCCGGAGCTCGTCGCCCCCGCACGTGCGCACGGTCACGTCGAGGGGACACACGAGCACGTCCGGGACCGCGTCGAGCACCGTGCGGGCGGCATCCGGATCGACGCCGAAGTTGTGCTCGACGCGACGCAGGGCGCCCCGATGCTGCACCGGCACGAGTGCCCCGCCCATCACCCCCAACCGCGCCGGGACGTGCCCGGCGCGCACCAGGTGGGCGATGTTCGTGAGCGGGCCGATCGCGAGCACCGCGTCCGGGTCGCAGGCACCGAAACCGTCGGGGTCGAGGAGCCCGCCGATCGTGACCGGTACGTCGCCCACCAGGCGCCGCGCCACCGTGGCGCGCTCGCCGTCGGGGTCGTCGACGGTGCTGACCGCGACCAGCTCCACATCCGGCCGGGCAAGCGCGCACAGCAGCGCGATCGTGTCGTCGGGATTGGTGCCGACGTCGGTGTCGACCCAGAGCCGCACCTACGCCGCGGGCTTCCCCAGCAGAGCGCGCAGGGCCTGCTCGAGATCGGGCTGCTCGAAGCGGAAGCCGGAATCGAGCAGCCGACGGGGCACGACCCGCTGGCCCGTGAGCAACAGGTGGTGCACCAGCTCCATCCCGTAGAGCACCTTCAAGGGCGCCATGGGCGTGGGGATCGGGGTGGGGCGGCGTACAACCCGCCCGAGTGTCTTCGTGTACTCGGCGTTGGTGACCGGGTGGGGCGCGGTGGAGTTCACCGGCCCCGCGATGTCGCCGCGCCCGAGCACGTGGCGGATCGCGCCCACGTGGTCGACGATCGAGATCCAGCTCATCCACTGCTTGCCGGTGCCGATCCGCCCACCGAGCCCGACCTTGAACGGGAACAGCATCCGCTTGAGCACGCCGCCGTCGGCGGAGAGCACCGGGCCCGTCCGCAGGCGCACGACGCGGATGCCCCCTTGCTCCGCGGGGGCGGTGGCGGCCTCCCACGCGACGCACACCTCGGCGAGGAAGCCGGTCCCGGCGGGGCTGTCCTCGGTCAGCTCCTCGTCGCCGTGGGCCCCGTAGTAGTCGACGCCCGACGCCGACACGAGCACCCCCGGCTTCCGTTCGAGATTGGCCAGCGTGTCGGCGATCAGCGAAGTCCCCTGCGTCCGGCTCTCGAGGATCTCGCGCTTGCGCTCGGGCGTCCACTTCTTGTCGCCGATGCCCACGCCGGCGAGGTGGACGACGGCATCGACACCCTCGAGCCCGGCGGCGTCGATCTTCCCGGCCGCGGGATCCCAACCGATCTCGTCGGCGCCGGCGGGATCGCGGCGAACGACCCGAACGACGCGGTGACCGTCGCGAGCCAACGCGGGCGCGAGCGCGGTGCCGATCAGCCCCGACGCGCCCGTGATCGCTACGTCCACGCCCAACAACGTAGCGATACGATGGCCGCCGAGCGCCCCTAGCTCAATTGGCTAGAGCAGCGGACTCTTAATCCGCGGGTTCAGGGTTCGAGTCCCTGGGGGCGTACTGGCGCTGCGAGACGACCGGCCGGAGCCTGCGGGTGCACGGCCGCGGCCGCGGGTGCCGAGGACGCGCACGAGGGTGAGGAACACCACCGCGCCCATGCCGAGATTGGCGCCCCACCGGGCGAGCGGGTGGCCGGCGTCGGTGCCGGCCAGCACGAAGTGCAGGCTCGCCAGCCAGAAGAGCACGTAGCTCGTGAGGTGCACGCCGCGCCACAGGTGCCGCGGCAGGCGCCGCATCAGGAGCGACGTGATCTCGACCCCGGCGAGGAGATAGAGCGCGACGACCCCGAGGGCGACCGCGCCCGGCTTCCACGCCGACGCGAACGGGACCAGCAGGTCGACGACGTCGAAGTCGACATAGGAGTCGGCGGCGAGCGTCGCCAGGTGCAGCCCCGTGAAGACGACCGCCGCACCGCCGAGGAACCGGTGGAGATCGAGCTGCCAGGCGGGCGTCGGCCGGCCCCTCGTGAGACGGGTGCTGAACGCGATGCCGGAGATCACCGACGTCGTGAGCAGCGCCCACGCGACGATGCCGGTCGCGCGGGTGAGGTACCACCACAACTGCGTGTTCATCGCAGGAGCCTCGCGAGCCCGCCGGTGGCGTGGCGACGCCCGTCGTCGGTGACGATCAGCGCGTGCACGTCGGGATAGCGGATCAGGTCGGCCGGCCCGGCGAGGAAGAGGGCCTTGGTGAGGGCCTCGGCCCTCCAGGCCTCGGCGGCGACGACGGTGACGCCGGCGACGCCGGTGTGGGCGGGCTCGGCGGTGACAGGATCGATCAGGTGGTGCGCCTCGCCACCGGTGGTGCGCCAGCGCCGCCGGAGCGGGCTGCTGCTGGCGACGGCTCCCTCGGTGAGCGCGACGCGGACCAGCTCGTGACCGGGGAGTGCGGGATCGGGCACGCCGATCACCCACCCCTCGGACGCGGGCGGCTCCCCCGCCGCACGCAGGTCGCCACCCAGGTTGACGAGCGCGCCCGCGGCCCCGGCGGACAGGAGCTCGCCGGCGATCAGATCAGCCGCCAGCCCCTTGCCGATACCACCGGGGTCGAACGACACACCCGCGGGCAGCGCCACCGAGGGCAGCGCGGGATCCAACTCGATCCCGACCGGGCCGGGCACGGGCCGCGGCTCACGGGTCGTCGCGATCAGACCGCTGAGGCCGGCGAAGTCACGGTCGTACCCATGGGCGACGAGCGCGGCTCCCACGGTGGGATCGAAGCGGCCGCCGGTCAGTCGCCATGCGGCGATCGCCTGCTCGACGAGGGTGAACGTGTCGCGCGACACGAGCACCGATGCGCCCGCGTGCCGGTTCAGCGCGCTCACCTCGCTGTCGTCGCGGAAACGACTCCAGCGGCGTTCGAGCTCTTCGATCCGGGTCGAGGCGACCACGAGGA
>DASUUL010000244.1:0-9060 GCA_036374115.1 Acidimicrobiia bacterium
AGAAGGCGGTTACACCGGCTACAAGGTCGAGAACTTCCGTGTGATCGAGCGCCCGGGCCAGGCACCGGTGCGGGAGCGCTTCTACTGGGAGTACGACATGCGCCCGATCAAGATCCTGCGCGGCACCGGATAGCGGCGCCCGCTCAGACCGCGGTCGAGCGCCGCCGCGAGTTCATGCGCTGCCCGGCGGCGGCGGCGACGCCTCGGGCCCGCCAGCCCACCTCGAGGAGTGCGGCGGCGCCCACCGCGATCAACGCCGCCTCGGCGAGCACCGTCTCGGGCGGCAGCTCGAGTGCGTAGAAGTCGCGCGCCGCCGGCACGAGCAGTGCCAGGGCCATGAGCACCACCATGGTGCCGACGAGCAGCACCCGGGGAAGGGTGAACGGCCGGGCGAGGATGAGGAGCACCCAGAGCCCGATCACGAGCAACACGAGCGCGGCGGTCGTACGGGCCTCCTCGAGTGTCACACCCTCGTGGGCACGCGCGACGGCGTACGCGCCGAAGGTTGCTGCGGCCGCGACGAATCCCGCCGGGATGGTGAAGCGCAGCACGCGCGGGACGAAGCCGGGGACGTAGCGCCGCTTGTTGGGCGCGAGCGAGAGGAAGAACGCGGGGATCCCGATCGTGAGCGAGCTCACGAGCGTGAGGTGACGCGGAAGGAACGGATACGGCAGCTGGCCCACCCCCACCGCGAGAGCGAGGAGCATCGCGTACACGGTCTTGGTGACGAACAGGTTCGCGACACGCTCGATGTTGGCGATGACCCGCCGGCCCTCGGCGACGACGCCGGGCATGGTTGCGAAGCGCCCGTCGAGCAGCACGATCTGGGCCACCGCCCGGGTCGCCGCCGCACCCGAGCCCATGGCCACGCCGATGTCGGCGAGCTTCAGCGCGAGCGCGTCGTTCACGCCGTCGCCCGTCATGGCCACGACATGGCCCTTCGCCTGGAGGGCCCGAACCATGGCCTGCTTCTGGTGCGGTGACACGCGCCCGAACACGGTGTGCTCCTCGAGCACGTCGGCGAGCTCGCCTTCGTCCTCGGGGAGCGTGCGGGCGTCGATCGGGTTCCCACCCCTGGGAAGGCCGACCCGCTGCGCGACGCTGCCGACGGTCCGCGGGTTGTCGCCGGAGATCACCTTCAGCTCGACTCCCTGGTCGGCGAAGTACCGGAGCGTGTCGGGTGCATCCGGCCGCACCTTCTCCTCGAGGAGCACGAGCGCCACCGCCGAGAGGTCGGCCGGGAGCTCGTCGCCCGTGAGCGCGGGCGCGTGGGCGAGGAGGAGCACCCGTGCTCCCGACGCCGCCAGGTCGTCCGCCTGGCGGCGGACGGGGTCGTCGCCGGATGCGTGGGCCCACACCATCTCCGGGGCTCCGATCACCCACCCGCCGTCGCCGTCGAACTCGGCCGCGCTCCACTTGCGCGCCGACGAGAACGGCACCGTGACGGTGCGCCGCCAGCCGTCGGGGGGCGGGAAGGCGAACCCGATGGCCTGAAGCGTGGCGTTGGCGTTCTCGTCGTCGGCCAGCGCGCCCAGCGCCTCGTCGATGCGCTCCACCGGCACGTCGCCGACCGCCTCGACCCGCTCGAACACGACCTCGCCCTCGGTGAGGGTGCCGGTCTTGTCGAGGCACACCACGTCGACCCGGGCGAGCCCCTCGACCGCGGGGAGCTCCTGCACCAGCACGTGCCGGCGGGCGAGCGTGACGGCCGCCACCGCGAACGCGATGCTCGTGAGCAGGACGAGCCCTTCCGG
The DNA here is from genome assembly GCA_036374115.1 of Acidimicrobiia bacterium. Classification (GTDB taxonomy): domain Bacteria; phylum Actinomycetota; class Acidimicrobiia; order IMCC26256; family JACDBD01; genus JACDBD01. Next base: position 1,755 of record DASUUL010000244.1, read on the forward strand.
CACCATCCCCACCACCCCGGCGACGGTGCCCGTCAGCGCCTCGCGCCAGCCCTCGTGGGTGACGCGGAGCTGGCTGAACAGGAGCAGCAGGGCGGTCGGGAAGATGGCCCACGTGACGTAGCGCAGGATGCGGTTGATGCCCGCCACCAGCTCCGAGTGCACGAGCGTGAAGCGTCGGGCCTCCGAAGCGAGCTTCCGGGCATAGGCGTCGTCGCCGACGCGGGTGGCCTGGAAGCGGCCGGTGCCGGCCACCACGAAGCTGCCGGAGAGCACCTCGTCGTCGGGCCGCTTGTCGATCGGCTCCGATTCGCCGGTGAGCAACGACTCGTCGATCTCGAGCCCGTCGACGATCCGCACTACGCCGTCGGCGGGAAGCTGGTCGCCCGTGCGCAGCTCGAGGAGGTCGTCGAGGACCACTTCCTCGACCGCCAGCTCTGCGATCCGCCCGTCTCGCACGACGCGCGCACGTGGAGCGGAGAGCACGGCGAGGCGATCGAGCGTGCGCTTCGCCCTGACCTCCTGGACGATCCCGATCAGCGTGTTGGTGATCAGCACGATGCCGAACAGGGCATCGTTGAGCTCGCCGACGCTCAGGATGACGACGAGCATCGTGCCGAGGATCGCGTTGAAACGCGTGAAGACGTTCGCGCTGACGATCTCGCCGAAGGTGCGGCTGGTGCGCTCGCCGGTGTCGTTGGTCTGCCCGCGCGCGATGCGCTCGGCGACCTCGGCCGCGGTCAATCCGGTCGGCGGCGTCTCGTACGCCGGCGCCGGCGCGAGCGTCGCTTCCGTCACGGTGTCGCCGCTACTGACTGTGGAGGACGCGCTCGGCCGCGGGCTCGAGCTCGATCTCGCCGGTGGCGTCGTCTTCGATGAGCCGGAAGCCACCCAGCTCGGCCAGGCGGGCGTGGCCCTCGTCGGGCCCGATGGCGATCAGCTCGTCGCCGGCCTCGAGCCGCACCGCCCCCCGAGGCCGGTAGAGGTACCGGCCGGCACGGCGGATCGCGAGCAGGTAGTAGCCGGTCTCGAGCTCGAGGTCGGCCCGCCGCAGCGTGCGACCGTCGAGCGGCGACCCCGGCGCGACGGGCACGCGGGCGATCACCTCGTCGCTGTCGCCCAGCGCGATCGCGAGCACCGGGTGCATCTCCTCCCCGCGTTCGACGAGCCACACCATCTGCTGGGCCGAGTCGCCCAGCTCCTCGGCGGCCGCGCCCAGGTGCAGGAGACCACGGAGCGGCGAGGGGTCGAGCCGTTCGCCGGCGGCGCGCAGCACCCACACCTCGAGGCGCTCGCGCATCTCGTCCAGCCGGTCCTCGAGGTGGTTCACCTCGGCCGCCAGGCTCTGGTCGTTGAGGAGGAGCGCTGAGTAGGCGAGCCCGACCGCGACCTCGGACAGGTTCTTCATCTCGACGAGCACGTCGACCGCACGGTCGAGATCCGTGATCGCCGGATCCTCCTCCACGGTGGGTGGTCGCCACTCCGGGGCGTTGGCGAGGACGCGCAGCTCGTCGATGCCGGCCGGGGGGCCGCGCATGATGAGGACGTCGTCGGGCAACATCGTCTCGTCGCCGTCGGGATCGATGATCCAGTCCTTGCCGCGACGTATGGCGACGACCCGCATCCCGACGCGCACGGGCAGCTCGACCGCAGCCAGGGAGCGGTGGGCGAGCCCGGACTCCTCGCGCACGCGCACCCGGTGGGAGACCTCCTCGGCCTGGGCCAGGTCGGCCACGAGCGCGGCGGGGATTCCCAGCCGGTGGGTGACGATCCGCGACACGCCGACGGCGGCGTTGCCCATCCGCTCGATCGCGGCGACCACGTGGAGCACGCTCGACATCTGCTCGGCGTCGTGGGGCGACCGAGCCGCGAGCACGCACACTTCGCGCATCTCGTGCACGAGGCCGTTGAGGCGTTCCTCGAGCTCCTGGACCTCCTCGGCCATACCGACGTCGCCGAAGAACAGGGCCGCGTAGCCCAGATCGACCATCAGCTCCGAGGCATCCTTCGCCTCGGAGAGCATGGCTTTGAGGTTGCGAGGGGTTTCGGACATGTGGTTCACGTGAGGCCCAGGGCCACGATGACCAGGATAAGCGAGAACGCTCCCACCAGGTCGAGCGACGACGTGACGATCGGGATCCCGTGGTTGTCGGGATCGAAGCCCAGACGGTAGGCCGCCACGGCCGCGAAGTAGGCGATGAGGATGATCAGCACGGTCGTGATGGCGCCCGCGAGGAGCGCCACGCCGATCACGTCGAGGGCGCCGGGGCTGCGCAGGCCGGTGAGCGCGGCGGCGACGTCGGAGGAGATCCCGACGAGCAGGAAGACCGGGAAGGCGTAGACGAGGAGCAGCAGGACGTCGTCGGCCACGGGGCGGAGGGAGAAGCGCGACGGCGACACCAGCCCGAGGTTGAGCTTGGTGGACACCCGCGACGACAGGATCCCGCCGAGCGAGCCCGACTGGCCGAGGAACGGCGGAATCAGCACGAGCAACGCCGGAAACGCCGTGAACGACTCGATCCGCTTCTCGACGGTGATCCCGGCGATCACGTCGACCAGCCCCGCGATCGCGAGCACGGGGAGCGACTCCCGCACGATGCGGCCGAAGATCGGGAGCCGAGCGCGCTGGCTGGCGACGAACGCCACGACGCCGCCCAGCGCGCACAGCACGGCAAGCGTGGGCGTGACCCACCGGATGCCGGCCAGGTAGGTGGCGAGGAACAGGCTGGGCAGGGTCACGACGTCGCCGACCGTGGTCACGATCGGCGTGTGGACGTTGTCGACGTCGAGGTCCCAGCGAGCGCACGCGGCGGTGACGCCGATCACCACGAACAGAGCGATCACCGACGACAGCATCCCGCCGATCACCGAGATCACGAGGAAGTCGGCGATCGAGATCGATCCGGGGACCCCGAACGCCACCGACACGACCTTCGCGAGAACCGCGAGCACGAGCGAGGTCGACAGCGACAGTGCGAGCGCGGCCGCGATGTTCTGCCCGAAGAGCGTGTCGAGGCGGCGCGAGACGCCGAAGGTGCCGGCGTGAATGGCAGTCCCGAGACGACTGCCGAGGGCGCCGAACACGTTCCCGCGCATGCCGATCGCGGCGGGGACGAGCACGAGCAGGCCGGGGAGCTCCTCGAGGGTGCCGGTGATCGCTCCGAGCGTGAGCCCGGCCGTCAGGCTGGCGAAGGCGGAGAAGACGAGCGCGAGGAAGCCCGCACCGAACCCGGTCGGGTCGGCGCGTACGACGGCGCGAAAGCGCCGGAGGGGTCGTGGGTTCCACGCCATCGGGGACTCGGAGGCTCGTTCATCGTCGCTCGCGCAGGGTGATCAGGTCGGCGACAGGCTACCGGTCGCAGCCGGACCTCGGGGGGAATCGGGCACACTCGCGCCGTGACCCTCGTCGACGTCCTCACCCTTGCGGTGCTGTTCGTCGTGGGCGCCCGCCTCTTCGAGGCGGCTCGCGCCTCGGTCGAAGCGCGGCGCAAGGCGATCTCGGTGGTGAGAGGCCTGCGCCTCCGCCACTTCCTCTGGGGAGCGCCCGTCATCGTGGCCGTGATCGGAGTCGCCTTCGTGCTCATCCAGCTCCCGGTGCTCTCCTTCGGCTGGTGGACGGCTCTCGGCGGGGAGGGCAACCCGGTGCTCGGCACCACCGATCGCAGCCTCGGGGTCCTCGACGTCGCCATCCCGATCGCGTTCGCATCCCTGCTGGTGGTGAGCCTCCCGCTGCTCGTGGCCCGCGAGGAGTGGGTGTTCCGCCGGGGCGCGGAGCACCGCGGGACCTGGACCAACATCTGGCGCTCGCTCCTCTTCGGGCTCGCCCACGCCGTCATCGGGATCCCGCTGGGAGCCGCGCTCGCCCTCTCGATCGGAGGCCTCTACCTCACGGGGTGCTACCTGCGGGGGTGGCGAGCGACCCGGACCCAGGCGGGCGCCCTCCTCGAGTCGACCCGGGCTCACCTCGCGTACAACACGACGATCCTCGCCCTCGTGGCCGCGGCGCTCGCCGCCGCCGCCGTCATCGGCTGAACGGCATAAGGGCTGCACTTCCGGCCGGAAACGGTCGATGTGCCGCGTAAAGACCGGCCGACGCAACCCGATCCGCCGGGCCGACGCCGCCATGTACGAGGCCACGAGAACGGGCCGTTTCGGGACCTTGGGCCGGAATGACTTCACCCCGACGGCCGCGCCGCCGATATACCCGAAGAGAGCGCGGGGTGGCTCATGCACGGATCGGGCGAGACGCGACACGAGGAGCCGGTGCGGGCGCGGCGGCGGGTCCGATCCCACCGCCGCGTGCTCGCGCTCACGTTGACCTTCGTCGTCGTGAGCACAGCGGTCTTGGCGCTCGGCGTGCAGCGCCTGAGCGACCTTCAGAGCCAGGCCCGGGACGCCGAGGACGAGCTCGTCCGCCCGGCGGCTCTCCTCCAGCAGCTCGCGGACGCACAGCAGCAGTCGATGGCGGCATTCCAGGCGGCGGTGAGCACCGACGACCACGAGCTCCAGACCACCCACCTCACCGACGCCTCCACCTTCGGCGAGCGCGGAACGCGTGCCGACAAGCAGTACCGGCGCGTCGCCGCCGGGCTCCCGGGCGAACGAACCGCGTGGGCGCGCTACGACGAGCTCACGACCGTGCAGACCGACGCCGGGCGCCAGGCTGCGCTGGCATTGCTGAACTCGCCGTCGGCGTCCGCGCCGGAGGTGCGCCACCCGGCCGACGCGTACCTCACCGCCTCGGGCCAGAAGCTCGAGATCACCACGGAGCTCGAGGAAGCCTACGTCGACCGGATCGAAACCGCCGTGGGCGACGTCGGGTCCGACGCCGGCACCAGCCTCCGAATCGTGCTCATCGCGTTCGCCATCGCGCTGGCGGTTGCACTCACCATCGCGGGATTCCACCTTCGCTCCGCCCTGGTCCAGGAACGACAGCTGGAACGGGAAGACCGCGCCCGCGACGAAGCGGCCGGCCACAACGCGTTCGAGGCCCGGATCCAACGTGCCCTGGAGATGAGCGGGACGGAGGCGGGCTCCTACCGCGTCCTGGCCGAGGCACTCGACGAGGTCGTACCCGACTTCCGCAGCGAGGTGCTCGTCGCCGACTCGAGCCGGGCCCACTTCCGCCGGGTCTTGGGCTCCGACGACGGCGAGGGGTGTGGCGTGACGGTGCCCGGCGACTGCCCCGCGACACGAGCCGGCCAGACGGCTACCTTCACCAGCAGCTCCGACCTCGATGCGTGCCCGTTCCTCAAGGACCGACCGATGGGCGCGTGCTCGGCCACGTGCGTGCCGCTGAGCATCGCCGGCCGCGCCGTGGGCGTCGTCCACGTCGTGGGCGAGGACCGCGCGCCGCCCCCGCAGTCCACCACCGTCGACGTGGAGCTCATCGCACGTCGCGCCGGCGAGCGCATCGGGCTGGTGCGGGCCTTCGAGGCATCGGAGATACAGGCCCAGACCGACCCTCTCACCGGCCTGATGAACCGGCGCAGCTTCGAGAACCGCGTACGCGAGATCGTGGCCGACGGCTCGTCGTACACCCTCGCGTACGCCGATCTCGACCGCTTCAAGGACCTCAACGACACGCACGGCCACGACACCGGCGACCGCGCGCTGCGACTGTTCGCCCGCGTGCTGCGCGACGGCGTCCGCCCGCACGACCTCCCTGCCCGCTACGGCGGCGAGGAGTTCGTCATCGCCCTCCCCGACTGCTCCGTCACCGACGCGGTGAGCGTGATGGAGCGCGTCCGGGAGCACCTCGCCCTCGCGATCGGCGAGGGGTCCGTCCCCACCTTCACCGTGAGCATGGGTATCGCCGGTGCGGCCGATCGCGAAGGCCTGCAGGACGCGATGGCCCGGGCCGACGAAGCGCTCTTGTCGGCGAAGGCGCAGGGCCGTGACCGCATCGTCGTGGCGCCGAGCTCCCCGACGGATCCGAGCCCGGTGCCGCTGGATGCTCGTCGCTCGACCGGGGCCGCCTAGCTCTTTACCGCTCTCGGTGCTCAGGCATGGGCGCGATGGTGACCGCGGAGCGCCCGGAGCCGCTCGGGGTGCGCGGTGCCGCCGACGAACAGCAGCGCGATCACGAGGCCGACGAGCGCGAGCACGGCGTCGACGACGAATGCGATCTCGATGCCGCCGGCGAGCGTGTCCGCGGTGACCACGATCGCGGTGTTGAGCCCGAGGCCGACCGCGCCGCCCGCGATCTGGAACATGTAGATGATCCCGCCCGCGAGGGCAGAGCGCGACGGGTCGAGCACGGTGACCCCGGCGGTGGTGATGGACGAGTAGAACGTCCCGACGCCGATTCCGAGTACGACCATCCCGGGTACGAGGCCGACGTAGTCGGTACCGGCGTCGAGGCGCGACAGCATGAACATCCCGGCGGCGAGGAAGGCGGCGCCGATCGAGACGATGCGCTTCGGACCGAGCCGGGAGTAGAGGGGCCCCGCCACGAACGACGTCGCCGCGAAGGTGCCCATCATCGGCAGGAGCCCGGCGCCGGCCTTGAGCGCCGAGTAGTCGAGCTGCGGCTGTCGCTGCATGAACTGGGGGAGGTAGAGCAGCGCGGCGAAGAAGATGGCCGACATCAGCAGCACGGTCAGGCAGGCGGCGGCGAACTGGCCGTTTCTCGCCACGTCGTGCGGCACCAGTGCGCTCTCGCCGCCGCGAGCCTCGACCAAGGCGAAGGCGACGAGCAGGACGCCGGCCAGTGCGAACAGCCCGAGGATCACCGGATCGGTGAAACCGTCGTCGACGCCCTGGTCGAGCGCGAGCAGGGCGCAGAGGAGGCCGGTCGAGAGGGTTGCGATCCCGCGGTAGTCGATGCCGCGCTCGGTGACCTCGGGCTCGGCGACATGGACCACCCGAGCGGTGACGAGAACGGCGAACGCGGCGATGGGCAGGTTCACGAAGAAGATCCAGCGCCAGCTGAGCACGTCGGTCAGGAACCCGCCCAGCATCGGCCCGACCGCGTTCCCGAACCCGGCGGCGCCGAGGATCAGGCCCCCGGCGAGACCCGCCTTGCTCTCGGGGAGGATCGCGTACGTCATCCCCAGGATGGCGGGCCACATCATCGCCCCGCCCACCGCCATCAGGCCGCGGCAGGCCAGCACCCAGGCGATGTTGGGCCCGAACCCGCCGAGGACCGAGAAGGTGGCGAAGATGGCCGCACCGACGAAGAAGACGTTGCGCCGCCCGAACATGTCGGCGAGGCGGCCGCCGGTGACGATCATCACGCCGAAGGTGAGCGCGTAGGCGTTGACCACCCACTGAATCGTGTTGACGTTCGTGTCGAAGTCCTTCTCCA
>DASUUL010000245.1:0-2961 GCA_036374115.1 Acidimicrobiia bacterium
GGTATCGCTACGAGCAGAACGGTTCGGGCTTCGGGGACCGCGCCTCGCCCGTGAGGTTCGCGAACCTCTGGCGCCGGAACCTGCCGCCGTTCGCCACGCCGTGCGCCGTCGCCGAACGACGCGGGTGCGACCGCCACCCCGTCGATGCCACCACCGAGGACGGACGCCTGACCCTGCTGTCCTATGTATGGCCGGGCCAGGCCGAGCGCTTCGCCCTGCTCGACGCCGCGCTCGGCCTGGCGGGCACCGACCCGGTGCCGATCGATCGGGCCGAGATACCCGACTGGCTCCACTCGCAGCTCGCCGAGCCGGCGCCGGAGCGCGTCACGGTCGTGTTCCACTCCGTCGTGTGGCAGTACCTCACCGACGCCGAGCGCGCCGCGGTCACCCGAACGCTCGACGCCGCCGGGGACCGCGCGAGCGCCGCCGCTCCGCTGGCATGGCTCCGGCTGGAGTCGACGCCCGACCTCGCCTACGCCGAGCTGCGACTCACGGTGTGGCCGGGCGCTCGGGAGCGGCTGCTCGCGACCGCGGGCTTCCACGTCGGGCCCGTCACCTGGATGGCGTGACGGCCGAGGAGGATCGCTACAACCAGCCGCTGCGGCGGAAACGCCAGTAGAGGCATCCACACACGGCCGCCATGAGTGCGAGCGCAATCGGGTAACCGAAGGCCCAGCCGAGCTCGGGCATGTGCTCGAAGTTCATGCCGTAGACGCCCGCGACCAACGTGGGCACGACCGCGATCGCGACCCAGGCCGAGATCTTGCGCATGTCCTCGTTCTGGCGCACGCTCACCCGGGTGAGAGTGGCCTCGAGCACGCTGGTCAGCAGGTCGCGCGCGGTCGTCACTCGTTCGACGATCCGCAGCAGGTGGTCGTGCACGTCACGGAAGTATTCGTCGAGGTCGTCGGGGATGAGCGGGAACTGGTGGCGGACGAGCCGGTCGAGCGGTTCGGTGAGGGGTTCAGTGGCCTCGTGCAGCTCGAGCACCTCGCGCTTGAGCTTGTAGATGCGCTCGACTGCGTTGGCGTCGGACTCGGAGAACACCTGGTACTCGACCTCGCGAATGTCGTTCTCGATGCCGGCGATCACCGGGGCGTAGTCGTCGACCACCCTGTCGACGATGGCGTGCGCGACTGCCGCAGGTCCGTGCCGGAGCAGGTCCGGGCGCGACTCCGCCTGCCGCCGGGCCCCGGACAACGGGCTGGCCTCACCGTGGCGTACGTGCACCACGAAGCCGTCTCCGACGAAGATCTGGATCTCGCCCAGCTCGACGGCCTCGATCGCGTCGACGTAGCGGGCGGTCTTGAGCACGATGAAGATCGACTCGTCGTACAGCTCGAGCTTCGGACGCTGGTGCGCGATCACCGCGTCCTCCACCGCGAGCTCGTGGAGCTCGAACGCGCCGGCGACGGTTTCGAACTCCTCTTCCGTGGGCTCGTAGAGCCCGATCCACACGAAGGCGCCCTGACGCCGGCAGGCGCTCGCCGCGTCCTCGACGCGCAGCTCACCGGGTTCACGGTACCCGTCGGCGTAGACCGCGCAGTCGATGATCACGCCGTCACTCCCGCGTCCAACCGGTCGAGCAGGCCCGATGCGCGCCCGATGCCTCGTCGCGCCGCGGCGGCGTAGCCCTCGGCGGCGATGCGCGGGCCGATCAGCTCGAGGTCGAAGCAGCCCGTGTAACCCGCTGCCAGGACCTCTCGGATGATGCGCTCGAGCGGGATGTCACCGTCGCCCGGCACCAGCCGATCGGGCGTGGCGAGCGTGCCGACGGCGTAGTCGCTCACCTGCACGAGACGGAGCGTGTCGACGCCGGCGGAGATGGTGCCGGCCAGCTCGCGCTCCGCCCAGCACGCGTTGATCTCCATGCAGACACCGGTACCCAGTCGCCGGGCGAGGTCCACCGCGTCGCGCAACGTGTGCACGAACCCGATGTCGACCCGCAGGGAGTTCGTGTGCTCCAGTGCGAGAGGGATGCCACGGTCCCGCGCATCCGCAAGCACCGGATCGAGCGCGTCGGCGAGCGCGTCGGCGGCGTCTTCCCAGGTGAGCCGGCCCGCGGGCCCGGTCGTAAGCACCACGCACTCGGCGCCGACCGTGGCGGCGGCGTCGAGGACATGGCCGAGGCGATCGCGCCGCGCCGGCCACTCGGTGGGGTCGTCGAGGGGGACCGAACCGAGCCCGATGAGGTTGGTGACCCGCAGGCCCGCATCCGCGACCCGGCGCGCCCCCGCGTCCCATCCCGCCCGTTCGAGCTTGGCCGCCGAGACCCCGACGTTGGTGATGCCGGCGCCAGCCCAGAACGCCAGGTCCTTGTCGAGCGGCCAGTCGAAGGTGGAGATCGCGCTCAGCGACAGACGGGGGTGCATGCTCAGCAGCCGTCGTCGTCGGGCTCGGCACAGTGGGCGTCGAGCCAGTCGGCCACGATCGGGTACACGTGCGTCGGCGAGCACAGTCCGGCGAGCAGGTCGTCGTGACCGGCGTCCACCGGGAAGCCCGAGGCGGTCCCGACCTCCACGAACGTCTTGTCGTCACTGCCGAGCGCGTCGAACGTCGCCCGCACCGCCTCCGGCGGGCGCTGGAGGTCGGCCGCCCCCGCCATCACGAGCACGGGGATGCGGACGCTCCCGAGATGGTCGGAGTAGACGAGCGACCAGTCGCGGGTGCGCATCACGCCCTCCACCATCCAGTCGCGGAACTGGTCGACCAGGTCGGTCGCCTCGTCGGGCACGCCGTGGCGGAAGTACCGCGCCGGCACGACCCAGTCGGTGTTGTCGGGGCGGAAGCTGCTCTCGAGGTGCTCGGATCGGTCGGCGGCGAGGCGCGGACCGATCTCACACACGGCGGAGAAGGGCAGACGCGTGCCGTCACGCTGCGGGAACGGCGTCGTGACGCCGGGCACCAGGCCGTGGGGCGGGGTCACGGCCGGCGCACCCATCGTGATCCCGCCTCGGAGCT
>DASUUL010000246.1:0-5768 GCA_036374115.1 Acidimicrobiia bacterium
CGGCTCGCCCGCGCGATCGGCACCGGCGCCGGGGCGGGAGCGTCGTGGCTCCGGGCGCGGGTGCGGCGGCCACCGGTCGGCGACTGGGGCGCGACGGCGGTGCGCTTCCGCCACGAGACGATCGACCTCGTGCGCACCCGCTGGATGCACCTCAGCGTCACCACGGTCGTGAGCCAGCTGTCGCTCTACCTCGTGCTGCTGCTGGCGCTGCGCAACCTCGGCGTGTCGGAGGACCAGGTGGGGTGGGCGGAGGTGCTGGCGGCGTTCGCGTTCGTCCGTCTGCTCTCGGCGCTCCCGATCACGCCCGGCGGCCTCGGCGTGGTCGAGCTGGGCCTGGTCGCGTCGCTCGTGGCCGCCGGCGGGGCGCGCCCCCAGGTGGTGGCGGCGGTGCTCGTCTACCGGGCGCTCACGTACCTCGCCCCCGTCCCGCTCGGCCTGGTCGGTTACGTCGTGTGGCGCCGCCGCGGCGCCTGGCGCGGGGGCGAGCCCGAGTCGGGCGCGCCCGGCACGGAGGGATCAGGCCGGTCCCGGGCGTTCCTCGGGATCGGGAGGCGGGTCCCGGCGCTCGACGGGCCCGGGGTCGGCGCCGATGCCGTACGCCTCGGCCCGAGCCTGGTCGAGGGCGTCGAGGCGCAACCGCAGGTCACGCAAGCCGGCATCGGCGGCGCCGAGCTCGGGGCTTGTGAGCTCGACGCCGAGCTCTGACACGCGCGCCGCCAGCTTCTCCACCTCGATCACCCGGTAGCGCAGCTCGCGCAGGGCGCGTTCGCGCGCCGACGACGGCAATCGAGAGGCGGTCACCAGTTGCGTGTCGACGCGACGCGCCTGGAGCTCGAGATCGTCGACGAAGGAGACGAGCGCGTCGACCGGCGCGCCGCCGGCTCCGGCCCGTGCGACGTCGCGCCGCGCGTGGTCGACGCAGCGGTGGACGCGCCGGTGGAGGTCGGCGGCCGTGCTCTGCGCCGTCTGCCAGCCACGCGGGACCCCGGGATGGCGGCGCCGGAGGCGCCACAGGAGGAACCCCGCCGCCGTCCCCACCACGACGAGGATGGCGATCTCGACCCCGCTCTCCACCCCGCCGAGGGTACCGCCGCCTACTCGGTGACGGTGAGGGTGCCCTCCATGCCGGCGGCGCGGTGGCCCGGGACGGAGCAGAAGAAGGTGTACTCATCGGGCTCGTCGATGGTGAAGCCGGCCGTCTCGGTCTCGCCCGCGCTCGCCTCCACGATGCCGTCGACGTCTTCGATGTTGAAGTCGTGGAACTGGTCGACCGACTCGAGCGTGACGTTGAAGTCGCCCGCGGCGACCTCGAGCTCGTCGGGTTCGAAGCTGAGGTTGTTGCCGACGACCTCGAGCGTGGGCGCGCCCGGGATCGTCGGGTTGGGAACGGCGCTTCCACCGCCGTCGTCGCCACTACACGCGGCGGCGACCAACCCGACACCCAGCGAGGCGCCGAGCACGACGAAGGGAATACGGCGGAACATGGTCACCTCGGTTCGGGGGAGTCTGCTTCCGATCGCGACATGCCGGCGCGTCCGCCGCGGGTCACGAACTTGTTGGCCATCTTGCGGCTGGCCTCGTCGATCATCTCGTCGCCGAACATCACCGCGCCCTTGCGTTCGCCGGCACCGCCCTCGGTGGTGGCCCGCTCGTAGGCGTCGAGGATGTCCCACGCACGGTCGAACTGCTCCTGGGTGGGCGTGTACACCTCGTTGATGACCTTGACCTGGTCGGGGTGCAGCGCCCACTTCCCGTCGTAGCCGAGGATGCGGGTGCGCATCGCGTAGTCGCGCAGCGCGTCGACCTCGCGGATCTTCAGGAACGGCCCGTCGATCACCTGGAGGCCGTTGGCACGGCCCGCCATCAGGATCTTCGAGAAGACGTAGTGGAAGTGGTCGCCCGGGTACTCGTCGACCTGGACTCCGCCGGTGAGCACCGGCATCTCGGTCGACGCCGCGAAGTCGGCAGGCCCGAAGATGATCGTCTCCAGACGGTCGGAGGCGGCGCAGATCTCCTCGACGTTGATGAGCCCTCGCGCCGTCTCGATCTGGGCCTCGATGCCGACACGGCCCTGCCGGCCGGTCACGAGCTCGATCTGGGTGAGCAGCATCGCGAGCGCCTCGACCTCGGACGCCGACTGCACCTTGGGGAGCATGATCTCGTCGAGGCGTTCGGACGCGCTCTCGGTGACGTGGATCACGTCGCGGTAGGTCCACTCGGTGTCCCAGGCGTTGACGCGCACACAGAGGACGCAGTCGCCCCAGTCGAGGTCGTTGATCGCCTTGACGACCTTGTCGCGCGCCGCCTCCTTCTCCAGCGGCGCCACCGCGTCCTCGAGGTCGAGGAAGACCATGTCGGCGCCGAGGCCGGCGGCCTTCCCCATCATCTTCTCGCTCGAGCCCGGAACCGACAGGCACGACCGACGCGGCAGGTTGCGTGAGCGCTCACCCATGACCGAGCTCCCTGCTCGTCTCGATGTACGGCGGCAGGGTACCGGTGGCGTCGGGACCGGCTCCAAGCGGGCCCCTGCTCCCAGACCGCCTCCTCGCGGCCGGCGGTACCCTGAGCGTCGTGGCTGACGGCGATCCGACCGGGGCGCTGCACGCGGTCGGCGACGGTGTCTACGCCTGGCTCCAGCCCGGCGGCGCGACCGGCGTGAGCAACGCCGGCGTGGTGGTCGACGACGACGGTGCCACGGTCGTCGACACCCTGATGGTGCGCTCCCAGTGGACCCCGTTCGCGGCGGCGGTCGCCGCCCTCGAGGTACCGGTCCGCCGGGTCGTGCTGACCCACGCCCACATCGACCACGTGGGCGGCACGAGGGCGTTCCCCCACGCGGCGGTGTGCGCATCGCCGATGACGAGCGCGCTGCTCGACGACACGATGCCCACCGAGGCCTACAAGCGGTTCATGCCCGCATTCGAAGACGAGTTCGACGACCTCGAGGAGCTCGGTACCCGCCCCGCCACGCACGAGGTCGACGCCGCCGCCCAGCTCACCCCGCGAGTGGAGGTGCTCCCGGCATCCGGTCACACCGACGGAGACCTGGTCGTGCTCGTCGCCGACGCCGACGTGTGCTTCGCCGGCGACCTCTGTTTCTTCGGCGTCACCCCGCTCGCCTTCCAGGGCGACCCGGCGGTGTGGGCCGACATGCTCGACGCGATCGCCGAGCTCGCCGACACCGTCGTTCCCGGCCACGGCCCCATCGGCGGCGAGGCCGAGATCCGCGAGCTGCAGGCCTACCTCCGCCACTGCGTCGCCGCCGAGGGCGACCCGGCGCGGATCCCGGCGGGGCCGTGGGACGGGTGGCTCGAACGCGACCGGGACGTCATCAACGTCGAACGAGCCGCCCTCCTCGCCGCCGGCCGCGACGAGATGCCGCTGTCGATGCTGCAGGCGATCGGCCTCGGCTCGCACCCGTAGGGGATCATCACCCGACCGTCGCCGGCCTCGGTGCCGGCGACTCGGCGGCCGGGCGACGTCAGCCGAGGTTGGCGCGGAAGAACTCGATCGTGCGGTCCCACGCCGTGTTCGAGTGCTCCTCGTGGAAGACCTCGGGGCGATGGTGGTTCGAGAAGGCGTGGCCGCAGCCCGGATAGATGAAGATCTCCACGTCGACGCCGTGACCGCGGAGCTCCTGCTCGAGCTCGCGGGCGGAGTCGGGCGGTGCGAAGTCGTCACCCTCGGCGTAGTGACCCTGCACCGGCGCCCGCAGCTTCGACCAGTCGGGTTGCGCGGCCGGCCACGGGATCACGCCGTAGTAGGGCACCGCCGCCTTCACGTCGTCGGGACGCAGCGTCGCCAACCACAGCGCGAGGCCGCCGCCCATGCAGAACCCGGTGACGCCCACCCCGTCGCCGGTGACCGCGCCGTGGCCCTTCAGGTAGTCGACCGCGCCGGCCATGTCCTTGGCGGCCTGCTCGATGTTGAGCGACATCATGAGCTGGCCGGCTTCGTCTTCGGCGGTGGTGATCTTGCCGCGGTAGAGGTCGGGGACGAGGGCAACGAAGCCGGCGCCGGCGAGGCGGTCGGCCACCTCCTTGATCTGCTGGTTGAGACCCCACCACTCCTGGATCACGACCACACCCGGGCCCGTGCCCGACGCGGGAACGGCGAGGTAGCCCGTGCCGGTGGTGCCGTTGCTCGGGAACTCGACCATCTCGCCCATGGGAGCCTCCTCTCGATCCGCTCTCGCCGGGGTGCCTAGTACGTGCCTCCGAGCTTCGCGTGGTCCCAGCTGACCACCTTCTCGGGCTTCACGACCACCACGACGCGCTTCGCACCCATCGTCCGCACGCCTTCACGTACGGCGTCGTTGTCGATCGGGCCCCAGTACCGCTCGTAGATCGCCTCGCCGAAGCGGAGCACCTCGTCGCGCTCCTCGACCACCTCGGCGCGGCCGCTGATCGACACGCCCTTCAGCTCCTCGTAGGCCTCGCCCGTCGCCACCAGCACGGTGAGTCGAGGATCCCGGCGCAGGTTCACGATCTTCTGCGACTTGGCGTAGGTCCAGAACGCGACCGTGCCGTCGTCGACGGCGTACCACATGGTCACCAGATGAGGTGTGCCGTCGGCGTTGATCGACGCCACCTGCAGGTCGCGGCCCGCCTGGAGGAACGCCTGGATCTCGTCCTCGGACATCTTGATCTGGTCCCGCCGGCTCATGACGGCGGACGCTACCGCACGCGCTACCTTCTCGGCCGTGCCGCCGACGAACCCCGATCCCTCGCTGAAGCTGACGAGCTCGAAGGGCGTGACCCGCACGCTCGACGACTGGTCGACCATCTTCCACCTCTGCCTCGTGATCCTCCCGGCGCGCCCCGAAGCCAGCGGGTGGATACCGGTGGCCCGGCGTATCTTCCGCACGTTCGGCGACGCCGACTGCCACACCGCCTACTGCGTCACCGGACCGGAGGAGATCGCCCGCCGGATCCTCGGCGCGGCCGAAGACGAGGCCCTGGTGTTCGTCGATCCCGAGCGTGCCCTCGTCCGGAGCCTCGGCCTCGAGCGCCTCCCGGCGTTCGTGCACCTCCGCCAGGAC
Organism: Acidimicrobiia bacterium; assembly: GCA_036374115.1. Taxonomy (GTDB): domain Bacteria; phylum Actinomycetota; class Acidimicrobiia; order IMCC26256; family JACDBD01; genus JACDBD01. The sequence goes on from DASUUL010000246.1 coordinate 5,042, forward strand.
ACCACGCTGGTCGCCGCCGCCGAAGGCTGGGACCCCGGAGAGTGGCAGCGGGTCGCGCGCGAGGTGGGGAAGGCGATGGCCTGGAGCGTCCCCGAGGTCTCCGGCCCCGGCGATCCGGCGCCCACGCCGGGTTGGCCCACCTGAGCGGGCTCGCCCGGTTCGCCCCGATTGGGCGGGAGGGCGCCGGGGCGACAATCCTGGCACCGCCTCGGGCCAGGGTCTAGGGTGACCCCAGCCCGCACGTCATCTCCATGGCGTACGGGCGTTGTTGTAGCCCCCTGGGCGTTTGGGCGAGCGGACCGACGGCGCAACGAACAGGAAGCGAGTTCCCCCACGTGAACCTCCGGCTGGCGAGGCTCTTCCCGGTTCTGGCCGTCGCCGCGGTCGCGGTGGCGCTCGTGCCGGCAACGTCTCCGGCGGCGCCGATCGACGACCTCGAGGCGCAGGCCGCACAGCTCGCCACCGACATCGAGGAGAACGGCGCCAAGGTCGCTGCCCTCGGTGAGAAGCTGAACGCCGCTCAGATCCAGGTCGACGAGGCGCAGGCGAAGATCGACGACTCGCAGGTGCGCATCGCCGCCGCGGAAGCGCGCATCGCCGAATTGCAGGCGTTGATCGCCGAACGCGCCGCCGCGGCGTACCGCAACGCCGGCAGCGACGGCCCGCTCGAGCTGATCACCACCGACAACGCGAGCGATCTCGGTGCGCGTTCGAAGTACGCCGACAC
>DASUUL010000247.1:0-7479 GCA_036374115.1 Acidimicrobiia bacterium
TGGCCGTCCTTGGCGAGGAGGACGGCCTTCCAGAACGTGGGCTCGTGGTTGTCGCCGAGCACCGCCTGCGACCGGTCGAGGGTGGTCAGCGCCTCCTCGAACGCGGGCCGGGAGTCGGCGCCGAACTCGGGCGCGAAGAGCAGGGGAAAGGTGCCGGCCATCGCGGCGGCGGCGCGTCCGGTCTCGAAGACCCGGCGCAGCTCGACGAGCGGGTCGGGATGGTCGTCGACGCGAGCATCGGCGATCACGTGGTTCCACGGCTCGTCGGAGCGGTCGCCGCTCACGACGAGGAGCCCCGCCGACTGCCGGCCGCGGGCGTCGCCGCCCTCCGCCTCGGCGGCATCCAATGCCGCCAGCAACCGCAGGGGAAGCTCGTCGCCGGCGGCCTCGTAGGCGGCGCGCATCGCGTCGGCCACTGTCGGGCGCAGCATCATGTTCGCCTGCACGGAGAACTCGGCTCCCTGCCCGTCGACGGCCTCCTGGACACAGCCCGCCCCGGTGTGGATCCCGACACGGCCGGCCGCGTCGACCATCGCGACCTGTCGCAACGGCGCCATCGGGTCGTCGGCGACGAGGCGCGCCAGTGCCTCGGGCGCGGCCACGCCCTTGCGCATCAACGCCAGCCCCCGGGGCCCGTAGCCGACGTCGACGACCGACTGCGTCGCCACGGCTCCCACGCCGGCCTCGGCCCACGGAACGACGGCGCCGGCGGCGAAGTAGTGCGACTGCACGGCCACTCCGAGCGCGCCCGTTCGCGGGTCGCGAGCAACGATCGAGTAGGTCATGACCGGTCCTTCCGTGGAGTCGGTGGTCGGCGGAGACCGTCGAAGACGATCGCCAGGATGGTGTCGACGATGTCGCCCGGGCGGATACGGCCCTCGGGCCGGTACCACTCGACGACCGAGTTCGACATGCCAAAGACGAGGCGCGTGACGAGGCCGGGCTCGAGATCGTCGCGGAGATCCCCCTCCGCCACCGCCTCGCGAACGAGGTCGGTCACGATCCGATCGAACTCACGCCGGCGCTCGGCCGCCCACCGCTCGGCCTCGGTGTTCCCGCGCACCCGAAGCAGCAGCGCGACCTCGGCGGGCTGCTCGCACATGATCTCGACCGTGTGGCGGATCACGGCCGCGAGGCGGTCGGCGGCAGGGCCGCGCGTGCATTCGGGGGCCTCCAGCGACGCGAAGAGCGCGTCGAGCGCCCTCCGGACCGCGCGCTCGAGGAGCTCCTCCTTGCCGGCGACGTGGTGATAGAGGCTCGACTTGCCGAGACGGGCGGCGCGTGCGACGTCGATCATCGAGGCGCGGTCGTAGCCGCGATCGAGGAAGACCCGCACGGCGACGTCGACGAGCGCATCGGCGTCGTAGGGCTCGCGGTCGCTCGACACCATGGCCCGGGCCCGCCGGCTCAGGCCGAGGTCGGCGAATCGGTCACCGCTGCGATCGACGGCCCCTCGAGGTAGGTCTGTTCCACCTCGTCGAGGCGACCGAGGATCTCCTGCGCCGTCCCCTGCAATGCGACGCGCCCGCGCTGGAGCACGTAGACGCGGTCGGCGACGGCGAGCGCGTGTCGGGCGTGCTGTTCGACGAGGAGGACGCCCACGCCGCGGCTCGCGGCTGCCTGCACCGCCTCGAGGAGCCGGTGTACGACGAGGGGCGCGAGCCCGAGCGAGAGCTCGTCGGCGAGGAGGAGATCGGGGTCGGTGGCGAGCGCGCGAGCGAGGCTCAGGATCTGCTGCTGGCCGCCCGAGAGCAGCCCCGCCTTGCGCTTGAGGTGCAGCTCGAGCTCGGGGAACAGCTCGAGGGCCTTCTCGATCGGACCGTCGCCCACGCGGAGGTTCTCGGCCGCGGTGAGGTCCATGAAGACCGAGCGCTCCTCGGGCACGTATGCGAGCCCGCGGCGCACGCGACGGTGCATGGGGGCGCACGTCACTTCGCCCTTCCAGACGACCTCGCCGCCCAGCGGGGGGAGCGCGCCTGCCAGCGTCTTGAGCGTCGTCGACTTGCCCGCACCGTTGGGCCCGAGCAGGGCGACGACCTCGCCGCGTTCGACGTGCAGGTCGAGGTCGCGTACCGCGGCGAGCTTCCCGTAGCCGGCCGACAGGCCGCGCGTCTCGAGCAGGGTGGTCATCGCACCGGCTCCTGGGCGTGGTCCGCCGGCGGGGTGTCGGAGAGCGCGGCGGCCGGGGCGACGGCCGCCGCGCCCTCGTCCCCCGTGGCGTCGGGCTTGCCGAGGTACGCGGCCACGACGGCGGCGCTGCGCCTGATCTCGTCGGGCGTACCCTCGGCGATCACCTGCCCGAAGTCGAGCGCCACGATCCGATCGCAGACGGACATGACCAGCGCCACGTCGTGCTCCACGAGCAGGACCCCGAGGCCCCACTCCTTCGCGAGGCGGCGTACGAGGTCGCCCAACTCCGCGGTCTCGCGTTCGTCGAGGCCGGCGGCGGGCTCGTCGAGGAGCAGCACGGACGGCTCGCTCGCGACCGCGCGGGCGATGCCCACGAGCCGGCGTCGACCGTACGGGAGCTCCGAGGGCCGGCGGGCCAGGTCGCCCTCGATGCCGAACTCCCGCACCGCGGCCACGGCCGTCCCGGGGAGCGCGGGGTTTCGCGGCCAGACCAGGTCGGTCAGGTACGCCAGCGGGTCGCGGCGGTCGGACGCGGTGCGCAGGTTGTCGAGCACCGACATGTCCTCGAACAGCTCGAGCGACTGGAACGACCGCCCGATCCCGGCCCGGGCGCGCCGGCGCGCCGACCAGGTGTCGATCGGGGCCTCGTCGAGCGTGACCTGACCTCGCTGCGCCCGGGTGAACCCGCTCACGACGTCGATCAGGGTCGTCTTGCCCGCCCCGTTCGGACCGATGAGGCCGACCACCTCGCCCGGGCGGACCTCGAGCGAGACCGACTCGACGGCCACCACCCCCCCGAAGCGCACGCCGATGCCGGTCGCGCGCAGTGTCTGGGGCCGGATCGTCGCCCGCTCGACGTCGCCGAGGGCCGGGAGCCCGGGTGGCGGGCGGCGGGCGAGGCGCGCCGCGAGCGCGCCGAGACGCCGGAAGTCGCGGGCGAGCTGGGCGGCGACCCCGTCGGGGAACAGGATGAGGTTGAGGATGAGGAACAGCCCCGAGAGCAGGATGACCATGAGGTCGTCGACGTCGAGGAGCTCGTTCAGGGTGAAGGAGATCGCGCCCCCGATGGCGATCGCGCCGCCGAAGAGCGCTCCGCCGATGAACCCGATGCCACCGAGCACGCTCTGGATCACGACCTGGATCGAGTTGAAGACGTTGTAGGGGGCGAAGAGGACCGTGCGCGATCGAAAGGCCAGCAGGATCCCACCGAGGCCGGCGATGGCCGCGGCCAGCCCGAACGCGTACAGCTTCGCTCCGATCACGGAAATGCCGAGCGACGCGGCGGCGCGCTCGTTGGTCCGTACCGCCACGAGACGGCGGCCGGACCGGCCCCGGCGCAGGTTGGCGACGGCGAGGGCGGCGACGGTGAAGGCCACCAGGCAGAAGACGGCGTAGCGGCGGGGGGAGGTCACGGGGTCGATGTCGATCCCGAAGATCTCGGGTCTCGGGACGACCGTCCCCTCGAAACCGCCCGTGTAGTCCGGGTTGCCGAGCACCACCCGCTCGATCAGGAGCGCGAGACCGAGGGTGGCGACCGCGAGGTTCACGCCGCGGGTGCGCAATGCGGGGAGACCGACGAGCAGGCCGACGGGCACGGTGAAGAGCACGCCGAGCACGACCGCGACCCCGAAGTCGACCTGGCCGAGACTGAACAGACCGACCAGCTCGCCACCCGAGGCGGCGCGCGCCGCCACGTAGGCGCCGATGCCCGCGAGGGCGTACTGCGCGAGCGAGAGCTGGCCCGCGTAGCCGGTGACCACCACCAAGGAGAGGCAGATCGTCGCGGCGATGAAGGTGGTCGTCGCCGCGCCGACCCAGTTCACGTGGACGCCGTCGAAGCCGAGGAAGCCGACGCCGTCGATGGCGACGAAGGTCACGAGCACGATCACCGCGAGCGTGCCGGGACGGATCCGCCCGGAGCCGAGGCCCGGCATCCGCTCGAAGACGTGGCTGCGCAGCGGCAGCGCGCGGCCCCGGAACGCCAGCACCGCGATGATCACGAGGAACGGCACCGACTTCGACCAGCCGGGCGCCTTCAGGAACTCGGGGATCCAGCTCTCGCCGCTCGTGAGCTCGGACTCGACCACCCCGATCAGGAGGCCGCCCATGAGCGTCAGCGGGAACGACGTGAAGTTGCCGACGAGCGCGGCCGCGAGGGCGGGCACGAGGAGGAGGAGGATCTGGTTCACGGACAGGCCGATGATCGGGACGACCAGGATGCCGGCGAGGCCGGCGAGCCCCGCGCCCGCCGCCCAGTTGATCGTGGCGATGACGTCGGGAGAGCGACCCAGCGACGCCGCCACCTCGTCGTTCTCGGCCACGGCGCGCGTCACGATCCCGAAGCGCGTGGAGCGATAGACCGCCCACAGCACGACGCTCAGGACGCTGGCGATCCCGAGGATCCACAGGCGGTCCTGGCCCACGCTGATCTCGTCGCCGAACTCGACGAGCCCCGAAGGAAGGAAGCCCGGCACGAAGCGCTGCGTGTCGCCGAAGTTGAACGGCCAGCCGATGAGCGCGGCCTGGAGCACGGTGAGCACGCCCAGCGTGGCGACGAGTCGGGTCAGCGCCGAGGCGTTGCGCAGCGGTCGCATCACGAGCAGGTGCACCAATGCGCCCACGGCCGCGGCGAGGAGCACGCCCGCGACCACCGACGGCGCCGTGCCCCAGCCGGCTTCGTCGGCCTCCACGTAGGCGAAGGCGCCCACGGCGGCCATGGCGCCGTGGGCGAAGTTCAGCACTCCCGAGCCGCGGTACACGAGCACGATGCCCTGCGCGGCGAGGGCATAGATCCCCCCGAGCCCGAGACCGAGCAGCGCAAACTTCCAGAACTCGGTCATCTCCCGAGCCGACGCACCCCGGCCCCCCTCGCTACTCCTGCCCCGGACCGCCGCCCGTGGGCGTCCCGGGATGAAATCCTACAAACGCCTGCTTCCGCGTCAAGCTTGTGACGAACATTAGATCTCTGACGATCCCCTCAGGCGCCGACGAACCGCGGGGTGCGCTTCTCCTGGAAGGCGCCGATGCCCTCGCGGTAGTCGTCGGTCCGCGAGGCGACGCCCTGGGCCGCAGCCTCGGCGCGGAGGACGTCGGCGAACGCCAGGCCGTCGTCGGCGATGCGCCTGACCAGCCGCTTGGAGGCGAGGAACGCGGCCGTCGGGCCTTCGGCGGTGCGGCGCGCCATCGCGGCGACGCGCGGGACGAGATCGAGGCGCGCAACGGCCCGATTCACGATCCCCCAGTCGGCCGCTTCCCGGCCCGAGAGCAAGCGCCCCGTGTAGACGAGCTCGAGCGTGCGGTGCGCTCCGATGCGCCGGACGAGGAAGTCGTGCGCGCCCGAGTCGAGCACCGCGCCGATGCGCGCGAACGGCGACCCGATGCGGGCGTCGTCGGCGGCGTACACCACGTCGCACGCGAGCGCGAGCCCCAGACCCGTCCCGAGCGCAGGGCCGTGCAGGGCGCAGAAGGTGGGCGCGGGGAACTCGGCGAGACGGGCGACGAGCGGGTTGAGGCTCTCGTTGAGTATGGCCTCGCCGTCTTCGTCGAGCGGCTCGGCGTCGTCGAGGTCGCGGCCGGCGCAGAAGCCGCGGCCGGCGCCACGCACGACGAGCGCCCGCACCCCTGCGTTCTGCGCTTCGTCGAGGCGTGCGTGGAGCCCGGCCACCATCGCCTCGTTGACCGCGTTGATCTTGTCGGGACGGTTGAGCAAGAGCTCGCCGTAGGGTCCGTCGAGCTCGAGCAGCACGGTCGACTCGGACATGGTGGCTCCCGGGCTACTCGCCGTACGGGCGGCGCTGCTTGGCGGTCAGGATCTTCAGCTTGCTCGCACAGACGGTGTCGCCGTTCTGGTTCACGATGTCCCAGCGGTAGGTGACGACGCCGGCCTTGGCGTCGCGGTCGACCTTGTCGATCACCTCGATCACGAGGTGGATCGTGTCGCCGATCCACGTCGGCTTCGTGTAGCGGAGCTCGTCGGCGCCGTAGTTGGCGAGGATCGTGGTGGCGTCGGCCGGCACACCGAGACCGGTGCCGAGGGCGTACACCATGATCCCGGGAGCGACCCGTTGGCCGAACATGGAGCGCTCGGCCGCAACCTTGTCGATGTGCGGATAGAACCAGTCGCCGGTGAGCGCGCACCAGTTGACGATGTCGGTCTCGGTGATCGTGCGCCCACGCGTCCGCTGGGTCTCGCCCACCTCGAGCTCGTCGAACTCGCGGTACAGCAGGTAGCGGTCCTTCGCCGTACCCATCTCCCCCTCTTCTCGCGCTTCGGGCCGCAACGACCTCACCTCGAGGGTGCTCGCCGGCGGCCGGGCGCGACGCTAGCCGACCGACCGGCCGGTCGGCACCTGCCGGTGCCGCACGCGCCACGGGCCGACCCGGCGGGGTCGACCCGTGGCGAAGCCGGAGCGTGCCGGATGGGCGTTACTGCACCTCGAACGGGTTCACGAACTCCTTCGACCGCTGGACGAGCTCGCCGTCCGTGATCTCGAAGCGCACGACCGTCGGGTTGTAGAACCGCTCGAGCGGGATCGGGCTGTCGACGGCAGGGGCGGAGCCCGTCGTGGTGATCGGCGGGGTCATCCCCTTGGTCTTGTAGTTCTCGAGCTGGTTCATCCGCCCGAGCAGCGTCGCCGCGTCCGGGGTCTCGCCCGCGGCGATGATGTCGGTGAGCTGGTCGCCGACGACCCACGTCGACAGCCAGTAGTTGGCCGCCAGGTCGGTGGTCGCTTCGTCCTCGGCGTACTTCTTCATCTCCTTGAGGAACTGCTTGCCGCCCTTGGACTTCTGCCAGCTCAGCAGCGAGGGCACCTGGATGCCGTTGGCGTCGTCGCCGAGGGCATCGATGATGCTCGGGGTCAGGAACGGGCTCCCCGACGACAGCACGCCGTCGTAACCGCTCTGGCGGAGCTGGCGGATGAAGGTCGCCGCCGCCTCGCCGATGATGAAGATGCTCATGCCTTCGGGGTCGCCCTGCGTGGCGCTCGCCACGATCGGTGCGAAGTCGGTCTGGTCGGGCGGGACCAGGATCGACTCGCCGAGCTCGTAGCCCTGGCGCTCGACCGAGTCGTCGACGAACAGCTGAGCCGCCGCCGCCGCCGCACCGAGGTCGGTGATCACCAGTGCCTGGGTCTGGGCGCCCTCGTCGCCGATCGCGATGGGCAGGGCCTCGAATGCACCGGGGACACCCGACGTGAGCGGGAACGACACCGGGCTCGACGTCTCGACCGGGCTGACCGGCACCGTGCCGACCGCGGGGATGCCCGCGCCCTCGAGGATCGGGAGGAGGTTGGCTCCGGTCGTCCCGTTGAAGCCGACCGAGGCGACGGCGCCCGCTTCGACGGCGTC
>DASUUL010000248.1:0-3255 GCA_036374115.1 Acidimicrobiia bacterium
TGAGCCGGGCGGCGTCCCACGCGAACGCGGTGGGGGGCACCGTGATCGGTGTCGACGTCATCACGTCCTTCACTCGTTGCGTGCCTGAAGTCGTCATCGTTCCTCCTCGTACTGGTCGTCGTCGGTCTCCATTCGCATCGCGTCCTCTTCGGGACCACCGACGGCCTCGACGGCAGCCGGGGCTGCGTCCCCGATCACCTCCACGTCGGGTTGCTCGCCCGTCTCGCGCTCACAGACCGTCTCGCTGCGCTGCTCCTCGATCGGTGTCACGCGGCGGTCGCCGGACGATCCCGGCTCTTCTTCCGTAGCCATCACCGCGCGCGTACCCGGGCGGCGGCACCACAAACGTGCTCAGACCGAGCCGCGCTGCACGGCGCGGAGCAGCTCCGCCTTCGACATGCGCGAGCGGCCGCGGATGCGCCGGCGGCTCGCCTCGCGGTACAGCTCGCGCTTGGTCGGCGTCGTACCGAGCCGTTGTGCGACCTCGTCGAGATCGGGCTGGTCCTGTTCCCGTTGGGGGTGATGACCGGGACGGTTGTCGGGTGGTACCGACAGGGTCGGTCCGGCCGAACGGGGCCGCCGGCTGGCCGCCAGGTCGCTCTCGACGCTGTCGGGCTCCAGGGCGGTGTTCCCGCTGCGGTAGAGCTCGGGTTGCTGGGGGCGGTCCATGCGCGGCACGTACCCCGAGGGAAGGGGTGCCACACCCGTGTCGCACCGTCGCCCGATCGGCGGGCTCGGCCTCGCCGCTCTGCGTTTGCCCGGGCGGCCGGTCGGATAGGACGCGGGGAGCCGAAGAGACGCCGATCAAGGAGTGCCGAGATGGCCGATGAGCTCGCGGGCGCGAACATCGCTTTCCTCGTTGCCAACGAAGGGGTCGAGCAGGTCGAGCTGACGGAGCCGTGGCGGGCGGTCGAACAGGCCGGCGGCACGCCGCGCCTCCTTGCTCCCGCAGCCGACCCGGTGCAGGCGTTCCACCACCTCGACAAGGCCGATCGGTTCGAGCCCCACGAGACCGTCGGCAAGGCCAACGCCGCCGCGTTCGACGGCCTCGTCCTCCCCGGCGGCGTCGCCAACCCCGACCAGCTCCGCACCGACGACGAGGCGGTGCGCTTCGTCCGCTCGTTCTTCGAGAACGGGAAGCCGGTGGCCGTCATCTGCCACGGGCCCTGGACGCTGATCGAGGCCGACGTGGTGCGGGGTCGCACGCTGACGTCGTGGCCGAGCCTGCAGACCGACATTCGCAACGCCGGCGGGACGTGGGTCGACCGGGAGGTCGTCGACGACGAGGGGCTCATCTCGAGCCGGAGGCCGGCCGATCTGCCGGCCTTCTGCCGCCAGCTCGTCGAGCAGTTCTCGCGCCGGCGCGCGACGCGCGCCGCGTGAGCGTACGCGTCCGGTCGTTCGGCGTCAGGAGGTGTAGGCGAGCCAGACCGCGGCGTCGGGTTCGAGCACGCGGAAGGCGAGGCTCTCGACCAGTGCCATGCGTACCGACTCGGCGTCGTGGTCGAGGTAGCCGATCGAGAGGTCCTGGCCGCTCACGAGCTGGAAGTCGCCCCCACGGAGGCTGAGCACGATCGCGCCGTCGACGCCGGGCGCCCATACGACGGGACCGCCGAGGATGAGGCGAATGTGCTCGAGCACGGGATACCCGCCGCGCTCGGTCGTCTCGATCACGCCCGTGTGGCACTTCGGCCCGAGCGCGATGCCGTACGGACCACCGATGCCGGCTCGCTGGAGCAGCGCGACGGCGCGAGCGACGGTGCCGGGATACTCGTTGTAGTCGTCGCTGATGGGCAGCCGGTCGTGGGTGGTGGCCTGGGCGATGCCCTCGATCCCGCCCGCGGCATACCCGTGGAACACGGACCGGTCCTCGGCGAGGGCGGCGCGCCGGGCGGCGTCGCCCACGGGGCCGAGGTCGGGTGCGTCGTTCCCGCGGTCGATGCTGTCGATCTCCACTCGGGCGACCTCGAACGGCGCCCGGAGCTCGACGAGCGGTTGCACCCGGCGCACGTCGGCGGTGACGCGGTCGGCAGGCGGGTCCGCCGCCGGGTCGACCCGGCCCAGCTGGAGGGCGCCGTGGTCCCATCCGTGGGGCCCCGAGAAGTCGACGAGCTTGCGGCCGGCGAGGAAGTGACGCAGGACCCGCTCGGCCTCCCGGTCGATCTGCTGCCATGCCCGCTCCGAGACGGGTGCGAGCTCACGGTAGAGATGGTTCACGGGGTCACCTCGCGCGCAGGCTGCCGATGCCGAGGGAGCCGCCGGCGTCGCCGCTCGCACCGCCGGGCCCGTCGCCCTCCCCGCGCTCCTCGCCCTCGAGCTCCTCGGCCCGCTCGGCGATGCCGCCGTCCGAGAAGAGGTACGCGCCGAGGAAGCCGTCGAGCGCGGCATCGTGGCGCCGGAGCCACTCGAGCGCCATCGCGGCGTGCTCCTTCTCCTCGTCGCGGTTGTGGGCCAGCACCCGCCGCAGCGCCTCGTCGCTCGAGGCGTCGATGCGCTGGTCGTACCAGTCGATCGCCTCCAGCTCCTCCATGAGCGAGACGGTGGCGCGATGGCGCTCGACGGTCTCGGCCCGGAGCTGGTCGCCCGGTTCGTGGAGCGCGCCGCTGCTGGCGGCCATGCTCAGCCCGAGCGCACGGCGTCGGGGGCGGCCTCGTGCACGGCGACGGCCACCAGCTCGTCGCGGTCGTGCGGGCTGCGTCGTGCCACGGAGGACCAGTTACCCGGCGGATGTCGCCGACAAACGACGGATCGCCGAGCCGGGGGCCGGGGCAGGCGACCGCAGCCGCGGGATTGCGGTGCGAAGACCCGCGGGTACGAACCCGGCGATGACACCGAGCAGGAACCCGGCCGACCATCTCGACCGGATCGTCGAGATCATCGATCGCGGTCTCGCGCTAGGGCCGAACGTGGAAGAGCGTGTCGAGCCCGGCCACCTTCAGCACCCGCTGGCACGCTTCGTTGGGCGACTCCAGGACGAGGTCGACGCCGAACCCGTCGACAAGGTGCTGGGCGCGCACGAGCGCGTTGATCCCGGACGAGTCGAGGAAGGCGACCCCGCTCAGGTCGACGAGCACGCGGGCCGGATGCTCCCGAATGGCGGCCTGGAGGTCCCGGCTCAGGGTGGGAGCCGTGGCCATGTCGATCTCGCCGGTCACGACGACCCGCGCCTCGACGTCTGAGCGCCTGGCGTCGGGGAGATCTCGCGATTCGCCCATGGAGCGGCTCCGACCAGCGGAGGAAATGTGCCGAGCATCG
>DASUUL010000249.1:0-4120 GCA_036374115.1 Acidimicrobiia bacterium
CCGAGAGCCAGGGCTCGCAGCTGATGCGCGGCATCTACGGCTACCACACCCAGTCGCTGGGCTACTGCGACATCGCCTACAACTTCCTCGTCGATCGCTTCGGGAAGCTCTACGAGGGCCGCTACGGCGGCGCCGGCCAAGCCGTGATGGGCGCCCACGCGCTCGGGTTCAACACGTCGAGCACCGGCGTCGCGCTCATCGGCGACTTCCGGACGGCGGCGCCGCCGCCGGCGATGCTCGCGACCCTCCAGCGGGTACTGGCGTGGAAGCTCGGTGTGCACAGGGTCGATCCGACGAGGAACCTCCAGTACACGACCACCGGGAACGAGAAGTGGAGGGCGAACACCACCGTGACGCTGCCGCCGATCACGTACCACGGCTACACCGGCAGCTCCGAGTGCCCCGGCGCGCAGGTGATCAACCGCATGGGCCAGATCCGCAGCCAGGTCAACGCCCAGATGGGGTACGGGTAGGGGCCGTTCGGCGCCGCTTCGCAGGAGACGACTCGGGCGCAGTGACGCAAAGCGTCAGATCTCGAGTGGCTCGTGCTCCAGCGCCTCGATGAGCGGGGCGACGGTGTCGGGGACGCCCCTGCGGATGCGCCGCACGAGGAAGGCGGCCATTGCCAACGCCGCCATCACGGCGCCGGCGACGAAGCCGAGCTCCACTCGCAGGAAGAGATCGTCGCCGAGCGCGGTCACCACGACGAACCCCGCGATGCCCACCGTCCACGCGATCGCCGCCTGGGCGTGGCCCATGAGCGCGATGAGGGCCTGGGCCAGCGTCAAGGCGAGGATGAACGCACCGCTGCCGGCGGCGAGCAGCGCGAGATCCTGGTGGCCCAGCGTGAACTTGTCGCCGAAGAGGATTCCGCCCGCCCACGGTCCGAGCGTGAAGCCGCCCACGACCCCGATGACACCGATGCCGATGACGACGCCGACGAGGCGACGGAGGCCGGTGACGAACTCGTCGTGGCGTCCCGCGCCGGCGAGGCCGGCGAGCTTGGGGAGCAGCGCGGCCTGCACGGCCTGGAACAGCAGGATCGGGATCCGGGCGAGGAAGAACCCGACGATGAAGTCGGCCACCGCGTCGCGTTCGCTCGACGTCGCCAGCACCGTCGCTCCGAGGAAGGCCGCGTAGCCGAGGGTCTGGGCGAGCACCGAGCCGAGCAGGAGGTATCCGAGCCGGCTGGAGAGCTCCGAGTACGGCGCCTCGGGGCCGGGCGCGAGCAGACCGTGCTGGCGGAACAGCGCGACCCCGCTGGCGAGGAGGGGCGGGATGGCGAGCGCCAGGCCGTAGTACACGGGCTCGTCGACGCCCGCGACGAGCAGCAACGCGGCCGGGACGACCCGGATGAGACCCTCGACGCCGAGCAGCAGACCGTAGGGGCCGAAGCGGCCGTTGCCCGAGAGCGTTCCCCGGGTCAGGTGCTCCACCGCGTAGGCGGCGAGGGCGAGCGCGAAGCAGCCCAGCAGCGCGGTCTGGCCGTCGAAGAGTCTGTCGATGAGGACGCTGCCGGCGGCGAGCGCGGCCACGATGAGCGAGACGGTGAGGATCGCCCCGAGCAGCGCTGCCCGCTTGACCAGCGGCCCGCCCCCGATGCCGACGGCCCGCCGGTGGGCGAGCGCTCGCCCCACCTCCTGTTCGAGCGGGAGGAACACACCGGGCGCCACGACGAAGAGGATGACCCAGAGGCCGTTCAGCGCGGTGTAGTCGCTCTTGCTCAGCGCCCGGAACGAGATGATCTGGAACCCGTAGGCGGTGAGGCCGAGGATCAGCAGGCCGGCACCGACCGCGAACGTGCCCTCGGGGAGGGGCTTTCGTGCGGTCTCGAGGAACCGCTGTGCGCGCTGTGCCATGGGTGCGGTCGGGTCCTGGTCGGTGGTTCGACCGGCCTCTTCGCAGCGGAGGGGAGGGCCCGATCGAAGCTCCGAGCATAACGGGAAGTCGCCAGGATGCTCGGTACGCCCGGTGGCGTCGCCAGGGTCCGAGCGAGCCGTACGGTCGTGGGAGGATGGCGCTCGTGAGCACCCGGACGCTGATCGTGCTCGCGGCCGTGACCGGGGTTGCGATCCTGGCCGCCTCGGCGGTGCAGATCCTGCTCGCGCGTTGACCGATTGCTGGAAGAATGAGCGCGGACGACCCGCGCGATACCGCAGATCGACACCAGGGGGTGGCGACACTGGCCGAGCACTTCGACGTGGCGGTTCTCGGGGGTGGGCCGGGGGGCTACGCGGCGGCGCTGTACGGCGCGGCGGCGGGCCTTCGGATGGCCATCGTGGAGGAGAAGCGGGTCGGCGGCACGTGCCTGCACCAGGGGTGTGTCCCGGCCAAGGAGCTCTTGCAGACGGCCGAGGTCCTGCGCACCGTGGGCGGCGCCAAGGAGTTCGGCGTGGAGGTGGGCCAGCCCACCCTCGACCTGAACACCAGCCAGACCCGCAAGCAGCAGGTCGTCGACCGCATCACCAAGGGGCTCGAGGGGCTGCTGCGAGGACGAAGCGTCACGGTCGTCCCGGGGACGGGCATGGTCGCCGACGGGACCCGTGGGCAGGTGCGTGTGTCCGACGGGACCGAGATCACCGGCGACGCGTTGATCATCGCGACCGGCTCGCTCCCACGGGCCCTTCCGGGGCTCGACTTCGACGGTGATCGCATCCTGTCGTCCGACCACGTCCTCCAGCTCACGCAGGTACCGCCCCGCGTCGTGATCATCGGCGCCGGTGCGATCGGCTGCGAGTTCGCGTCGCTGCTCGGCGACGTGGGCAGCGACGTCACCGTGCTCGAGGCGCTTCCCGGCATCCTGCCGGGCGCCGACCCCGACGCGGGCCAGGTCGTGATGCGATCGTTCCGCAAGCGCGGCATCCGGGTGCACACCGGGATCAAGGTCACCGGGATCGAGGGCTCCCACGAGCTCACCGTCACCTTCGAGTCTCCCGAGGGTGTGCAATCGGTCGTCGTCGACAAGGTGATCGTGAGCATCGGCCGCCGGCCGCGCTCCGAAGGCGTCGGGCTCCAGGAAGCGGGCATCGATGTCGACGACCGGGGGTTCGTACGCGTCGACGAGTATCTCCGCACGTCGGTACCCGGTGTGTACGCGGTGGGCGACGTCGTCGACACGCCACAGCTCGCACATGTGGGCTTTGCGGAGGCGATCGTCGCGATCAAGACGATCCTCGGGGAGCCGGTCGAGCCCGTGGCCTACGACAAGGTTCCGTGGGGCATCTACTGCCATCCCGAGGTCGCCTTCAGCGGCCTCACCGAGGAGCAGGCCCGCGAGCGCGGCCACGACGTCGTCACGTCGGTGCACCACTTCGGGGGGAACAGCCGGGCGCGCATCATCGGCGAGCCCGACGGCCTGGTGAAGATCGTGGCCGAGCGCGACGGCCCGCTGCTGGGCGTGCACATCGCCGGGCCGTGGGCGACGGAGCTGCTCGCCGAGGGCTATCTCGCCGTCAACTGGGAGGCGACCGGCGCCGACATCGGCGCGCTCATCCATCCGCATCCCACACTGAGCGAGCTGTTCGGAGAGTCGGCGTTGGCGCTGACGGGCCGCGGTCTCCACGGCTGAGTTCAGGAGGAGGACGGGTGGACATCACCATGCCGCAGCTCGGCGAGACGGTCACCGAGGGCACGATCACGCGCTGGCTCAAGCAGGTCGGCGAACGGGTGGAAGTCGACGAGCCGCTGTTCGAGGTGTCCACCGACAAGGTCGACTCCGAGGTGCCCGCGCCGAGCGGGGGTTACGTGAGCGAGATCCTCGTGCCGGAGGGGGAGACCGCCGCCGTCGGCACCCGCCTCGCGGTGCTCTCCGACTCGCCCGACGGCGCCGGCCCGGCCGCCGAGGCCCCGGCGGCGAGCGCGCCACCGGCGCCGGCCGAGCCTGCTGCAGCCGCGCCGGCTCCCGCAGCCGCCCCCGCTCCTGTACCGCCCCCGCCGCCCGCGCCGGAACCGGCGGCCGCGCCCGCGCCCGCGCCAGAACCGACACCCGCGCCGGAGCCGGCGGCCGTTCCTGCGCCCGTACCGGCGCCCGCGCCAGAACCGACGCCCGCGCCCGCGCCCGAACCGGCGCCCGGGCTGGAGCCGGCGCCCGCGGTGCCGACGGGCGGGACCGCGGCCGGCG
>DASUUL010000250.1:0-6647 GCA_036374115.1 Acidimicrobiia bacterium
GCCTTCGACGATGGCGGTCTTGCCGACGCCGGGCTCGCCGATGAGCACGGGGTTGTTCTTCGTTCGGCGGGAGAGCACCTGCATCACCCGCTCGATCTCCTTCTCGCGCCCGATCACCGGGTCGAGCTTCTTGTCGCGCGCGAGCTGGGTGAGGTTGCGGCCGAACTGGTCGAGCACGAGCGAGCCGCTCGGCTGCGCCTCACCCGAGCCACCACCCTGGGTCGCGCCCTCCTTGCCGCCGGCGTAGCCCGACAGCAGCTGGATGACCTGCTGGCGGACGCGGGACAGATCGGCGCCCAGCTTCACGAGCACCTGGGCGGCGACGCCCTCGCCCTCGCGGATGAGCCCGAGGAGGATGTGCTCGGTTCCGATGTAGTTGTGGCCGAGCTGGAGCGCTTCGCGGAGGCTCAGCTCGAGGACCTTCTTGGCGCGGGGCGTGAACGGGATGTGCCCCGACGGTGCGGAGCCGCCCTGGCCGATGATCTCCTCGACCTGGGCGCGAACGGCTTCGAGCGAGATCCCGAGCGACTCGAGCGCCTTGGCCGCGACACCCTCGCCCTCGTGGATGAGGCCGAGCAGGATGTGCTCGGTCCCGATGTAGTTGTGGTTGAGCAGGCGTGCCTCTTCCTGCGCCAGCACGACCACTCGCCTCGCCCGATCGGTGAAACGTTCGAACACCTGTCAACCGCCTCTCGTGGAGCAGGTAGGAGGTTCCGGCTCCGCTCCCAGTCTACGCGTCTCGGGGTCGCCGACCCCTGCGCCCGCGATCTGCGCCTTTCCGGTCTTTCCCCTCATCGGTCCGTCTCAGGCCTCGCTTGACCCGCAAGGCTCGACCCGCAAGCGGGCCGGATCCCGGCCTCGTGAGGAGCGCGAATAGGTATACGACGCCTCCCGCTTGGAGATTGTTCCCGCCGCCCCGTAACGTCAGGTCGATGAAGCTGGCCGAGACCCTTCGGCTCGAGCCCCTCGGCGGGGACCTGGCCCGGGTCGAGGCCCGACTCGACGAGACCGTCCGCCATCACGACCGTCTCCTCGGCGACGTCGCCTCGCACCTGGCGACGGCCGGGGGCAAGCGGGTTCGACCCACGCTGACGCTCTGCGCCGCCTACGCCGCCACCACACCGGCGGGCGACCCCGCGGAGGCCGCGACCCCGGAGGCCGTGACGGGGGCAGTCGCGGTCGAGCTCGTCCACATGGGCTCGCTGTACCACGACGACGTCATCGACGAGGCCGAGACCCGCCGGGGTGTCCCGAGCGTCAACGCCCGGTGGAGCAACATCGTGGCCATCCTCGCCGGCGACTTCCTCCTCGCCCGGGCGTCGTCGCTGGCGGCGTCGCTGGGCGCCGAGGTCGCCGGCCTGCTCGCCGACACGATCGGGGAGCTGTGCCGCGGCCAGGTGCTCGAGCTCCAGCACCTCTTCGACGTCGACCGCACCGAGGCCGACTACGCCTCCGCGATCGAGGGCAAGACCGCGGCGCTGTTCGCGGCGGCCTGCCGCATCGGCGGCATGGTGACGGGGGTGGGCGAGGCCGACCTCGAGGCCCTCACCCGCTACGGCCACCACCTCGGGATGTGCTTCCAGGTGGTCGACGACGTGCTCGACATCACCGCCACCGACGCCGCCCTGGGCAAGCCCGCCGGCCAGGACCTCGTGGAGGGCGTCTACACGCTGCCCGTGATCTACGCGCTCGCCGAGTCGGACGCCCTGCGAACCATGCTCGGCCAGCCCGTCGACGCCGACCGCCTGTCCGAGGCGCGCCGCCTCGCGGCCGCCAACGGCGCCGTCGAGGCCGCGCTCGGGGTCGCCCACGACCATGCCGCCAAGGCGAGCAAGGCGCTCGCCGGTGCCGGCGGCCTCGACCCGGGGGTCTGCGACGCCCTCGGGCGGCTGGTGGGCGGCCTGGTCGAGCGCGACTCGTGACCCCTTGATGTCCCGGCGTCAATTCGCGCCCCGGGAGCCCCCTCCTTCCTGACGCCGGAACCGCCCGTCGTCAGGCGCTCTCCGCGGCCGCGTCGAGCGCCGCACCGGTGGCGTCGGTGGTCTCGTCGAGGAAGTCGAGCACCGCGCTGTTGAACGCGTTGGGCGCCTCCACCATGAGCCCGTGGGCGGCGCCCCGCAGCTCGACGAGACGGGCATGGGGAATCATCTCCGCGAGCTCCTCGGCGTCGCCGATCGGCGTGAGCGCGTCCTGGGAGCCGGTGATCACGAGCGTGGGCGCCGTGACGTTCTCGAGCTCGAAACGGAGGTCGTCGGAGGCGGCGAGGATCGCCTGCACCTGGGCCACGAACGACTCGCTCGGCTGCTGGAGGAGGATGCGGGCGAGCAGGTTGAGCCACATCCCGAAGCGCTTGCGCAGGCGCGGGCCGATGAGCCAGTGCATCCCCTCGGTGCCGAGCGCGCTCGTGCCGCCGGCGGCGACCTCGTCGGCCCATTCCTGGAACAGCTCCCGCCGCCACGGATGGTGCCGGCACGAGGTGCACGCGAGCACGAGCGACCGCACCCGCTCCGGATGGAGCACCGCGATGATCTGGGCGATCACGCCGCCCATCGACGCCCCGACCACATGGGCCCGCTCGACGCCCTCGGCGTCGAGCACGGTGAGGGCGTCTCCGGCCATCTCCGTGAGGTCGTAGGGCCCGGGGGGCCGCCCCGACCGGCCGACCCCACGATTGTCGACGGCGTAGCAGCGGTACCGGCGGCCGAACGCGATGCGCTGCAGCGCCCAACCCCGCGAGTCGGTGCCCAGGCCCTGGATCAAGAGGACGGGCTCGCCGTCGCGCCGGCCGAAGACGTCGTACGCGATGACGGTGCCGTCGTCGGCCACGGTCTCGCGCACGCCGGCCTCCTCATTCGGTCGCTGGCCCGTCGCTCGCTGGCGCGAGCACTCCGCTCGCGTTCGTGAACGAATCTACCCCCTGGTTGCCCCGTGGTCGCGAGATCGTCGACGATCCGCTACCGGATCGCTACCGAATCCAGGGCGCGGCGGCGCTCGGGGGGAGCGGCGCTCGAGCTACCGGCGACCGCCGAGCAGGGCCTGGACGGCGTCGCGGACGCGTTCGGCGAGCTCGGCGGCCACCAGGGCGTCGCCGGGCACGGCGTCGGTCTCGGTCTCGACCACCTCGCCCACGATCACGCGCCACGGGCGCAGCGGCAGGCCGACGGGACCCCCCGGCACGACCGCCATCGGGATCACCGGGAAGCCGAGGATCGCCGCCAGCAGCGCTCGGGGCGGCTCGCCCGCGCCCGGGCGCAGCCACGTGGGCGCGAGCGGGGCCGCCGCCAGGTGCCCGGCGCGCAGCAGCGAGGCGACGTCGTCGGGACGGCTCCCGAGAGCGCCGAACTTGCGCAGGAGCGGCCCGATCGCCGGCAGCTCGGGAGCGCCGACGATGCGCAGCCGCCGCCCGGTCGCCACGCGCACGGCCGCCGCCACCGCCGCCGGCTCGAGCAGGCCCAACCCGCGATTGGAGACGATCAGCGCGCCGCCGACGGATGGGAGGCGATTGGCGTGCGCCACCTGCACCCGCACGCCCGCGTTCACCACCGGCGCCACGAGGTCCATGAGCTGGGGATCGGCGCCGAAGGGGTCGATGGGGTAGCGCCCCGTCAACCGGCGCCGGAGCGTGGTCGGGAGCGCCGGCGGGGGCGAGCCCCGGTCGACGTCGATGCCGTGGTCGCCCACCGAGGCGATATCGAGCACGGGCACACCCTCCGTCGCCATCACGCGACTTCTCGCGCGACGGCGATGGGGGTGACCGTGGCCCACTCGAACAGCTCGGCGCACACGTCCTGGGTGGGCACCAGGCCGCGGAGGTCGAGGGCGGCGACGGCACGGGTCCCGTCGCCCGCCCGGCCGTGGCGCATCAGCTCGAGCACGTGGGGCGGCACCGGCGCACCGGCGAGCTCGGCGACGCGCCGCGCGACCTCCCACCCGGGCCCGACCACCGGCACGGGAACGCGTCCGCCGAGACGCACCGCCTGCCACGGGCTGGCCGCGCCCGGGCCGACCACGTTGAGCGGCCCGTCGTAGCCCCGAACCAGCGCCGCGATCATCACCCGGGCGGCATCGTGCTGGTGCAGGAGGCAGAAGGCGGGATCGTCGAACGCCGGCACCGGGACGGCGGGCAAGCGCAGCAAGCGCCCCAGCGGGCTCGGGACGTGTGAGCCGACGACCGGGGCGAGCCGAATGGCCGCCACCGGCACGTCGTGGTGGCGGCCCAACGCGACCGCGGCGGTCTCGACGTCGAGGCAGGTGCGACCGTAGGCCGTGGTGGGCGCCGGGAACACGCTCTCGTCGGGTACGAGCGGGCGCCCGCCGCCCCGCCCGTACACCTCGAGCCCGCTGCGCACGACGACGCGCTCGAGGGCGCCAGTACGGGTGGCGGCGCCGAGCGCGGCCACCGTGCAGGCCTCGGTGAGCTCGGCGGCCTCGCGTTGGCCGACCCGCGAGTCCGGCTCGTACACGCCGTAATGGGCGACGGCCGTGGGTGCGAAGTCGGTGACGAAGTCGACGAGCCGGTCGCGATCGCGGGGGTCGATGCGGTGGAACTGGCTTCGGCGCAGCCGGCGGCGCGGCGGGACGATGTCGACGCCGGCGATGTCGGTGATGTCGTCGCGTGCCTCGAGGAGCTGGGCCATACGGGTTCCGAGCTCTCCGCCCAAGCCGGTGATCAACACGCGCATCAGTCGGACCCTAACGCTGCCTCGGGGCGGAGGTGCGGGAAGAGGATCACCTCGCGAATGGAGGTCACGCCGGCGAGGAGCATGACGACACGGTCGATGCCGACACCGAGGCCACCGCACGGCGGGAGGCCGTACTCGAGGGCGCGCACGTAGTCGAGGTCGTTGCCGTGCGCTTCCAGGTCGCCCCTCTCCGCCAGCCGGGCCTGCGCCTCGAAGCGCGCCAGCTGGTCGACCGGATCGTTGAGCTCGCTGAAGGCGTTGCCCAGCTCGCGGCCGAGTACGACGGGTTCGAAGCGCTCGACCAACACGGGGTCGTCGCGATGGACGCGCGCGAGCGGCGACACGTCGCGCGGATAGTCGGTCACGAGCACCGGCCCGACGAGATGCGGCTCGGTCGTCTTCTCGTAGATCTCCATCACGAGCTTGCCCGGGTCCCATCCCGCCTCCCGCGGCACGCCGAGGTCGTCGCAGACCCGCTGGAGCTTCTCGAGCGGCATCGCCGGGTGCACGTCGACACCGGCGTGCTCGCGGACGAGATCGAGCATCGTGCGCCGCTCCCAGGGAGGCGTCAGGTCGATGCGCTGCCCGGCCACCTCGACCACGGTCGTGCCGACCGACTCGCGGGCGGCGTACGCGACCAGCTCCTCGGTCAGCGTCATCATCTCCGTGTAGTCGACGAAGGCCTCGTAGAGCTCGAGCATCGTGAACTCGGGCTGGTGGCGCGTCGTGATGCCCTCGTTGCGGAACACGCGACCGATCTCGAACACCTTCTCGAAACCGGCCACGAGGAGACGCTTGAGCGGCAGCTCGAGCGCGATGCGGAGGTAGAGGTCGAGGTCGAGGGCGTTGTGGTACGTGACGAAGGGCTCCGCGGCCGCACCACCGGGGATGGCGTGCAACACGGGGGTCTCGACCTCGATGAAGCCTCGGTCGGCGAGGAACCGCCGGATGGCGGCGATGCACGCGAACCGGATCTCGAAGACGCGTCGGGCGTCGTCGTTGGCGATGAGGTCCACGTAGCGCTGGCGGAAGCGGGTGTCGACGTCGGCGAGGCCGTGCCACTTGTCCGGCAGGGGGCGCAACGCCTTCGAGAGGAGCGTGAAGCCGGTCACCTTCACGGAGAGCTCGCCCCGCCGGGTCTTCATGGGTGTGCCCTCCACGCCCACCCAGTCGCCGAGGTCGAGCTCGTCGAACTCGTCGTGCGCGGCCTCGCCCAGCGCGTCATCGGAGGCGAACAGCTGTACCGACCCGGTGCCGTCGCGCACGGTGGCGAACGTGAGCTTGCCCTGGCGCCGGATGAGCAGCAGCCGGCCCGCGACCTGCTCCACGGCGTCGAGCTCCCCGCCGGCGTCGAGCTGCGCGTCGTAGCGGTCGCGGAACTCACCCAGTGTGAGCGTGCGGTCGAAGCGCACCGGATAGGGGTCGACGCCGCGCCGGCGCAGCGCTTCGAGCTTCCCGAGCCGGCGGGCGCGTTCCTCGATGGGCTCGGTCACTGGTTCCTCTCGAACACGATGCGGAGACCGTGGAGCGTGAGCCAGGGCTCGTGGTACTGGATCGTTCGCGAGAAGCCCATGATGAGCTCGGCCAGGCCTCCGGTGGCCACGACCGTGCACTCGCCGAGCTCGGCGCTGAACCGGTCGACCAGGGCGTCGACCTGCCCGGAGAAGCCGTACACCGCGCCCGATTGGATCGACTCGATCGTCGACTTGCCGATCACGTTCTTGGGTGGGACGAGCTCCACCCGGCGAAGCATCGCCGCGCGCGAGAAGAGCGCGTCCATGGCGATCTCGATCCCGGGGAAGATCGCTCCGCCGAGGTACTCGCCCTTCTCGCTGATCGCGTCGACGGTGTTGGCGGTGCCGAAGTCGACGACGATGCACGGCCCGCCGTAGAGGTCGTAGGCGCCCACGGCGTTGGCGATGCGGTCGGCGCCGACCTCTTTGGGGTTGTCGTAGAGGATCGGCA
>DASUUL010000251.1:0-2831 GCA_036374115.1 Acidimicrobiia bacterium
CGCTCGGGCTGGTGGTGGTCGGCGGCGGCGCCGCGCTGGCGGTGCGCGCCGCCGGCGACGGCGGCGACGGTCCCACCCGGGATGGGACCGCGCGCACCACCGCCCCGGCACCCGATGCCGCCGCCGACGAGCAGGGGGCCCTGGCGAGCGGGGCCGTCGACCTCGGGGAGGTCGCGGGCCCGGCCGACCTGCGCCGTAGCCTCGCGGCGCTCCGCGACCCCCGTTCGGCGACGCCGCCCGCCGACGAGGGCGGCACGGAGTCCGAGGCCGCGCCGGTGCTGCCGGCTCCGTGCCTGGCGACCCTGGAGGATGCCGGCGCCCCGCCCCCCGTCACGCTCGTGGCCTCGGCCCGCTACCAGGGCTCGCCCGCGCTCGTCGTCGTCGGCGGCGCCGGCGAGCAGGCGTTCGTGCTCGACCAGGCCGATCCGGCGCGGTGCGGTCTCGTCGCCACCGTCCCGCTCGTGTGAGGCACGGCCCCCGGCGGGTACGCTCCCTCGGTCTCGAAGGGGAGCCCATGAGCGACTGGACCACGGAAGCCGTCGACCGCATCGAGGAGGTCGTGGCGACCGTCCGCGACAAGACGGTGGTTCCGGCCCAGAACGTCACCCGGGCGATCGTGTACGGGCTCCTCACCACGTTCTTCGTTGCCACCGCGCTCACGTTCCTGGCGATCGCGACGTTCCGGGCGCTCGACTCGTACCTGCCGGGCAAGGTGTACTGGGCCTACCTCGTGCTGGGAGGAATCTTCGTGATCGCCGGCGGGTTGCTCTGGGCACAGCGCGCTCCGAGGTCGACGGCCAAGTCGAGCTGACGGGCGCGAGCGAAGAGGCGACCGGGACGCGACCGGCCCGACCGCGAGACAGGAAGCGAGATGCCCGAGACCCGTGAGCTCGTGATCGTCGGATCCGGCCCGGCCGGCCTCACCGCCGCCGTGTACGCCGCACGCGCCAACCTGCACCCGGTGGTGATCGAGGGCATCGCCGCCGGCGGACAGCTCATGCTCACCACTGACGTCGAGAACTATCCCGGCTTCCCGGACGGCATCCTCGGGCCGGAGCTGATGACGAAGTTCCGCGAGCAGGCGGGCCGGTTCGGAGCCGAGTTCGTCACCGCCGACGTCGACCGCGTCGACTTCGGCGAGCGACCCTTCGGCATCTGGGTGGGCGACACCGAGTACCGCGCCAAGGCGGTGATCATCTCCACGGGGGCCTCGGCACGGATGCTCGGCCTCGAATCGGAGCAGCGGCTCCTGGGCAAGGGCGTGTCCACGTGCGCCACGTGCGACGGCTTCTTCTATCGCGACAAGCCGATCGCGGTGGTGGGCGGAGGCGACTCCGCCGTCGAGGAGGCGATCTTCCTCACGAAGTTCGCGACCTCGGTGACGGTGTTGCACCGACGCGACGAGCTGCGCGCCTCCAAGATCATGCAGGAGCGAGCCTTCGCCAACCCGAAGATCGAGTTCCGGTGGAACTCGGTCGTCGAGGAGGTCGCCGGCAACGGCAGCGTCGAGACTCTCAAGCTGCGCGACACGGTGACCGGAGAGACCTCCGAGCTCGAGGTCGACGGGCTGTTCGTCGCGATCGGTCACGACCCCAACACGCAACTCTTCGTCGACCAACTCGACATGGATGCCAACGGCTACCTCGTCCTGCCGCACGCCGGCTCCACGCGCACGTCGGTGGAGGGAGTGTTCGCGGCCGGCGACGTGGCCGACCACGTGTACCGCCAGGCCGTCACCGCCGCCGGGACGGGCTGCATGGCCGCGATCGAGGCCGAGCGGTGGCTCGAGGCCAAGGCCCACGCCGAAGGTGCCCACGCCGGGGCCCAGCCCGAAGGGGCCGGGCGCTCCGGCTGAGCCGTACGGGTCGGTTCGGGCCGGAATGGCGGACCGCGAGTCGCGGTTGGTTCCCTCGGTACACTCGCCCGACCCTCGTCGAAAGGAACCCCGGTGGCCGACGACATTCAGACCGTGAGCGATGCGACCTTCGACGAGACCGTCGGAGGAGCCGAGACGCCGGTGCTGGTCGACTTCTGGGCCGAGTGGTGCGGCCCCTGCAAGATGATCGCTCCGGCGCTGGAGGAGATCGCGGTCGAGCACCGGGGCAGGATCGCCATCGCCAAGCTGAACGTCGACCACAACCCCGACACCGCCCGTCGCTACGACGTGATGAGCATCCCCACGCTGCTCGTGTTCAAGGGGGGTGAGCCCGTGAAGCGGCTCGTCGGCGCAAAGGGCAAGGGCCAGCTCCTCCAGGACCTGGCCGAGTTCATCGCCTGAGGGGGCGTCTGGACCGTCCGCTCTTCCCCGTGGCACGGCCGGCCGACCTGGCACGAGGTGATCGCGGCGAGGCCGTACGAGACCTCCAGCAGCGGCTCGCAGCGCTCGGCCACGACTCGACGGCCGACGAGCCCGGGGAGTTCGGTGACGCCACCGAGGCCGCTGTCCGGGCCTTCCAGGCGGCGCGCGGCCTCGACGTCGACGGCATCTGCGGCCGTCACACCTGGGCCGGCCTCGTCGAGAGCGGCTTCGCGCTCGGCGACCGGATGCTGTACTCGCGCCGCCCCATGTTGCGGGGCGACGACGTCGCCGAGCTGCAGCGCCGGCTGAACGCCCTCGGCTTCGACGCCGGCCGCGAGGACGGCATCCTCGGCGACCGGACCGCCTCCGCCCTCACCGAGTTCCAACGCAACACGGGCCTCGCCGCCGACGGCATCTGCGGACCGACGACGATCGCCGCGCTCGACCGCGTCGGCGGCATGGCGGCCGGGTCCGTCGCCAGCGTCCGCGAGCGGGAACAGCTGCGCCGCGGCCCTCGCCGCCTCGGCGGCCG
>DASUUL010000252.1:0-6919 GCA_036374115.1 Acidimicrobiia bacterium
CATCCTGGTCGCGCGGCGCGTCTACGAAGAGCTACGCGACAAGCGCGGCGAGGTCGAGGCTCGGCTCGCGCTCGGTCAGAGCTCGCTGGAGGCGTCCCGACAGCACGTCCGCAACGCGCTGCGTACCGCCCTGATCCCCCAGATCGAGACCACCAAGGCCGTAGGTCTCGTGGTGCTGCCCGGCGCCATGACGGGCTTGATCCTGGCCGGCGCCGAACCCCTCGATGCCGTGCGCGTCCAGGCGGCGGTGATGTTCCTCGTGCTCGGGGCGGTGGCGACCACCACCACGGTGGTCGCCCTCGGTGTGTCCCGCCGCCTCTTCACCCCCGACCATCGGCTGGTGCGGATGGAGCGCCCCGCCGAGGGCTAGTTCCGGTGAGCGCAGGGGCGGATCAGCTGCGCCGGCCGGCGTTGGGGCGGCGGCCGTGGTTGGCCTTGTTGCGGCGGGCCCGGAGCTTGCGCTTCTTCGTCTTCTTCGACATGGAGGCGTTGAGGCTAGCCCAGGGGGGCGCCGGTACCCTGAACGCGCGTGGAGCATCTCGGTCTCGTCGGGCTGCCCGACTCCGGGCACGGTCAGCTGTTCGCGGCCCTCACGGGCCTCGACGCGCCGGGTGGCTTCGAGCCCGTGAAGGGGGTGGCGCCGCTGCCCGACGCGCGGGTCGACCGCCTGGGCGAGATGTCGAAGTCGAAGAAGCTCGTCCACGCAACCTTCGAGATCGACTACATCCCCGGCGTCGCGCCCGGCGGCAAGCCGGGTGAGGGGCTCGGCAGCAAGCTGCTCGGCTCCCTCCGTGACTGCGACGCGATCCTCTTCGTGCTGCGGGCCACCGGCGTCGACCCCGCCGACGACCTCGCCACACTCGAGTACGAGCTCGTGCTCGCCGACCTCACCTCGGTGGAGGCGCGCCTCGAGCGCCAGCGGCGGGCGTTGAAGGGCGACAAGTCGCTCGCGTCCGAGGTGGCGGCGCTCGAGCATGCCGAAGCGCAGCTCGGCGACGGCACTCCCGTGTACCGCTCGGGGCTGGCCCGGGACGAGCGCGACCTGCTCTCGCCCGTGTTCCTGCTGACGAACAAGCCGGTCCTCTCGGTCGTCAACGTCGCCGAAGACCGCCGCGAAGAGGCCGCGGCGGTGGCGGCGCCCTTCGGAGACGACGCCCTCGGCGTGTGCGTGGAGCTCGAGGCCCAGATCGCCGCGCTCGACCCCGACGAGCGAGCGGAGTGGCTCGACAGCTACGGCATCACCGAGAGCGTGCTGCCCCGGCTCGCTCGCAGCGCCTATCACCTCCTCGGCCGCCGCACGTTCCTGACGACCGGCGACACCGAGACCCGCGCGTGGTCGTTCCGGGCCGGGGCGCACGCACCCGAGTGCGCGGGCGTGATCCACTCCGACCTCGAACGCGGCTTCATCCGAGCCGAGGTGATCGACTGGCGGGAGCTGCTCGAGATCGGATCGTGGGCGAAGGCCAAGGAGCTCGGGCGACTGCGCATCGAGGGTAAGGACTACGAGGTGGCCGATGGCGACGTCCTCGAGATCCGGTTCAATGTCTGACCACCGGCGCGAACGCGTGTGCCATGGCGTGGCTGGTACGTGAAGGCGACGTCCTGGCGGCGGCCGAGGTGGCCGACGGGGGTCGCGCGCGCCGGCGGGGCCTGCGGGGGCGGGACGCCGTCGACGGGGCCCTCGTGCTGCGTCCCTGCCGCAACGTGCACACCGTCGGGGTGCGCTTCACCATCGACGTAGCGTTCGTCGACCACGACGGCATCGTCCTCCGGACGTGCTGCCTGCGCCCCTGGCGCCTGTCGCCGCTCGTCCACCGGGCCGCCTTCGTGATCGAGGCGCAGTCGGGGGCGTTCGAGCGCTGGAACCTCCGCGTCGGCGACAAGATCGAGATCAAGGAGTGACGCCCGGGCGAGGGGTGGAGACGTGACGCGTGCGGGCGAGGGCGCGCTCGTGCTCGTCGGCACGCCGATCGGCAACCTCGGTGACCTCTCGCCTCGCGCGGTGGAGGCGCTGCGCGACGCCGACGTGCTCGCGGCGGAGGACACGCGCCGCACGCGTGCGCTGCTCTCGCACGCGGGCATTCCCGCCGGGCGGCGGCTGCGGGCGGTGCACGCGCACAACGAGCAGCGTATGGCGGCGGCGATCGTCGACGAGGTGCGCGGCGGTGCGCGGGTCGCGTACGTGACCGACGCCGGGATGCCCGGGATCTCCGATCCGGGGGAGCGACTCGTGCGCGCCTGTATCGACGCCGGCCTGGCGGTCGAGGTCGTTCCCGGCCCCAGCGCGCTGCTGACCGGCGTAGTGCTCTCCGGGCTGCCGGCGCAGCGCTTCGTGTTCGAGGGCTTCCTACCCCGGAAGGGCAAGGCCCGGGCCGAGCGCGTCGCCGCCATCGCCACCGAACCGCGCACCGTGGTGCTGTTCGAGTCGCCCGTCCGGCTGGGCGAAACCCTGCGCGACCTTGCCGCCGCGTGCGGCCCCGACCGGCAGCTCGCGGTGGCCCGCGAGCTCACGAAGCGCTTCGAGGAGGTGTGGCGCGGTCGGCTCGCTGACGCCGTGACCACCCCGGAGCTCGTGACGCCGAGGGGCGAGGTCGTGGTGGTCGTCGGCCCCGCGCCTGCGGCCGAGCCCGTCGGCGAGGACGGCCTCGAGGCGGCCGTCGACGCCGCTCTCGACGCCGGGCTGTCGGCCCGCGACGCCGCCGCCGAGGTCGCGGCGGCGTTGTCGGTGCCGAAGCGCCGGGCCTACGACGCCGCTACCCGGCGGTCCCGGGCGCGGCCGCGGTCCTGAGCGCGCTCACGCATCCTTCGCACACGAGCTTTCCGGCGTACTCGACCAGCGCGGATGCGTCGCCGCAGAACACGCAGCGCTGCTCCACCTTGGTGAGCACGATGTGGTGGCCGTCGACGGCGATCTCGACGAGATCGCCCTCGCGAATTCCGAGCACCCGGCGCATCTCGGCCGGGAGCACGACCCTGCCCAGGGAATCGACCTTGCGGGTCATGCCGGTGGAATGCACGAGCAACCCCCTGGAATCTGCGCCGCCCGTCCGGGACCGCTCGATATCGTAGGCCGCAGTCCCCGACCCCGGTGCGTGTCCATGACCCGCCACTTGATCACGAGCGCGCTTCCGTACATCAACGGGATCAAGCACCTGGGCAACCTCGTCGGCTCCATGCTCCCCGCCGACGTGTACGCGCGCTATCTCCGGCTCCGGGGCGAAGACGTCCTCTTCATCTGCGCCACCGACGAGCACGGCACCCCCGCCGAGCTCGCCGCCCTCGAGGAGGGCCTCGACGTCGCCGAGTACTGCCGGCGCCAGCACGCGATCCAGCGTGAGCTGGGCGAGCGGTTCCGGCTCTCGTGGGCGCACTTCGGGCGCAGCTCGTCGGAGCAGAACAAGGAGCTCACCCAGCACTTCGCCCGCCGCCTCGAGGCGGAGGGGTTCATCGAGGAGCGGGTCACCGAGCAGGTGTACTCGGTCGACGACGGCCGCTTCCTCCCCGACCGCTACATCATCGGCACCTGCCCGCACTGCGGCTACGAGGCGGCCCGGGGCGACCAGTGCGAGAACTGCACCCGCGTGCTCGAGCCCACCGAGCTGGGGGCTCCCCGGTCGGCGATCAGCGGCAGCACGAACCTCGAGGTGCGGGAGAGCCGGCACCTGTTCCTACGCCAGTCGGCGCTGGCCGGCGAGGTGCGGGCCTGGATCGACGAGCAGAAGGACTGGCCCGTCCTCACGACGTCGATCGCCTACAAGTGGCTCGACGAGGGTCTCCACGACCGCGGCATCACCCGCGACCTCGACTGGGGCGTGCCCGTCGACCGGCCCGGCTTCGAGGACAAGGTCTTCTACGTGTGGTTCGACGCCCCCATCGAGTACCTCGGCGCCACCAAGGAGTGGGCCGACCTCGCGCCCGCCGACCGCGACTGGAAGGCATGGTGGTACGAGGCCGACGACGTCGAGTACACGCAGTTCATGGCCAAGGACAACGTGCCCTTCCACACGGTGTCGTTCCCGTGCACGATCCTGGGCTCGCGGGAGCCGTGGAGGCTCGCCACCTACATCAAAGGCTTCAACTGGCTCACGTACTACGGCGGAAAGTTCTCGACGAGCCGCGGCGTGGGCGTGTTCATGGACGACGCCCTGGAGCTGCTACCCGCCGACTACTGGCGCTACTGCCTCGTCGCGAACGCACCCGAGTCGTCCGACGCCAGCTTCACGTGGGAGACGTTCGCGGGCGCGGTCAACAAGGATCTCGCCGACACCTTCGGCAACTTCGTGAACCGGTGCCTCACCTTCACGCAGCGTTCCGTCGGCACCCGGGTGCCGGCGGGCGGCGCCGACGGCGAGGCCGAGCGGGTGCTCGCCGCCGAGCTCACCGACGCCGTGCGCGCGTACGGCGAGCACCTTGCCGACCGCCAGTTCCGCAAGGCCGCCACCCAGCTGCGCGCCATCTGGGCCACAGGGAATGCGTACTGGGAGCAGACCGAGCCCTGGAAAGCGGTCAAGACCGAGGCCGACCGCGCCGCCGTCGTCATGCGAACCGGCGTGAACCTCGTGCGCCTGTTCGCGCTCCTCGCCGAGCCGATCATCCCCGAGACGGCCGCGAGGGTGCTCGACGCGGTCGCGCCGGGGGCCCCCTTGCGCTGGCCCGACGACGTCGAGGCGGCCCTGCACGCCGTGGAACCCGGGGCCGAGTTCGCGGTGCCGGAGGTGCTGTTCCGCAAGATCACCGACGACGACATCGCCGCGTGGACCGAGCGCTTCGGCGGCCCCGAGGAGGCGAAGTCCACCTGATCCCGCCCTTCACTCGAACCTGCGCGCCGAGCGCGCCCCACACAGCGCGATGAGCGCGCAGGAACGAACGTTGGGCGGTATGGGTTGGGTCGACTCCCACTGCCACCTCCAGTCGGTGTCGGGCGACACCGACGCGGTGCTCGGGCGCGCCCGAGAGGCGGGTGTCGAGTGGCTCGTGTGCGTGGGTACCGATCTCGAGACGTCGCACCAGGCCGTCGAGCTCGCCGCCGGCCGTCCCGGGCTCGTCCGCGCGACCGTCGGGCTCCACCCGCACGAAGCGTCCCGGCTCGACGCCGAGTGGAACGGGCTCGTCGAGCTCGTCGGCTCGACTGCGGTCGTGGCGGTGGGCGAGTGCGGGTTCGACCTCTACTACGAGCACTCCCCGCGGGACGCGCAGGAAGCGGCGTTTCGGGCCCAGATCCGGCTCGCGCACGAACGCGACCTCGCCCTCGTGATCCACTCCCGCGACGCGTGGGACGACACCTTCCGCGTGCTCGGCGACGAGGGGGTGCCGGCCCGGACCGTCTTCCACTGCTTCACCGGCGGGGAGGCCGAGGCCCGCCGGGTGCTCGACCTCGGCGCGGCTCTCTCGTTCAGCGGCATCGTCTCGTTCCCGAACGCCGGCGACGTGCGGGCGGCGGCCGGCCTCGCGCCCGCGGATCGCCTCCTCGTGGAGACCGATGCGCCGTACCTGGCGCCCGTCCCGCACCGGGGCCGGGAGAACGAGCCCGCCTTCGTCGGGGCGGTCGGGGCGGCGGTGGCCGCCGCCCGGTCCGAGCCGGCGGAACGGGTCGCGGCCACCTCCGCCGCCGCCGCGGCGCGGCTGCTCGGCGGCGGGCCGTAGCGGCCGGGAACGGGGCTCGCGGGGGCCTGCGGGCGGATCCCGGCCGTGTTGCGACCCGAACGGGTGCTTGGCTAGCGTTCCCGCACTCGGAGCAGCCGCCCCCGGCGGCTCCCGCTCAGTCTTCAGCTCGAACCCTCGGGAGGGCGGACCCGATCGCCGAGCACAGTTCCCGCACGACACCGCGGCAGGCGGCGCACCGCAGCACCGACCAGCGCTCGCGCCGCTACGCGCGTGCCGTCAAGCCGTCGCCCGCTCGAGCCCGCCCCCACGACGCCGGCGCGTGGTTCCCGCTGTCCGATCTCGAGGGGCTCCCGCCGATCGATGAGCTGATCGGCGACGACGAGCGCCCCCGGTCGCCGGCGCCGCCCCCGGCGCGGGGTGCCGCCGTGCGGCCCGTTCCCTCGCGTCCCGAGCCCCCAGTGGTCCGCCCGTCACCGGCTCGCGCCCGCCCCCACGATCCCGACGCGTGGTTCCCGCTGCCGGCGATGGAGGCGCTGCTCGAGCCCGACCGCCTCGTCGACTCCGGCCAGACCCGCGCGATCACGGTCACGGAGCCCGTTCCGGTCGTCGAGGCGCCCCCCGAGCCGCCGGCGGCCCGGCCCGCCGGAGCGCGCCGCCGAGCGCGCGGCGCGACGGCGCGCCGCACCGAGCGAGCGGTGCGCCGGCGCCACGTTCTGCTCCTCGCCCTCGCCACCGCCGCGGTTGCCGCCGGCGGCGCGACCGTTCCCAGGCTCGTGGCCGACACCGACGTGCCCGACGTGTCGGTGCGCGTCGACGGGAAGTTGCTCAGCGTCGAATCCGACGCCGAGACGCTCCGCGGCCTCTTCCGCCAGGAGGGCATCTCGATCGCGCCGGGCGACCGTGTCGTGCCGGCGCTCACGACCCCGGTGACCGACGGGATGCGCGCGCGCGTCTATCGCGCCTTCGACCTGAACGTCGCCGTCGACGGGATCACCTCGACGGTGCGCACGAGCTATCTCCGCGTCGGCGCGCTCCAGCGCCAGCTCGGGCTCGATCCCACGGCCGTGGCGGTCTTCTCCGCGCCCGACCGGCTCGGCGCGGGTGCGCTCGTCCAGTTCCGCACCCGCAAGGAGGTCACGGTCAACGTCGACGGCGCCTCCCTCACCGACATCACCCTCGGGCTCACCGTCGCCGACGTGCTCGGCGACTATGCGGTCGAGCTCGGCCCCCTCGACCGCGTCGACCCGGCGCTGGAGACGCCCATCGCCCCCGGCATGGTCGTCGCGGTGGTGCGCGTGAACGCCGACACGCTCCA
>DASUUL010000253.1:0-5695 GCA_036374115.1 Acidimicrobiia bacterium
GAAGCGCAAGAAAAAGGGTAAGGCCGACTGACCCTGTTCTACGAGAGGGCGAGGCCGGCGCGGTCGGGCACCGCGCGGTCGATGCCGGCGAGGAGCTCATCGAGCTCGGGCCACCACCGGCCCGCCGCCAGGCGCCCGAGCGCGCCGGCCACTTCGCTCGCGGTCGCGCCGACCGGCACGATCCGTGCGGGTGCAGCGCCGTGGAGCACGCCGAGGAACCAGTGACGGCGAGTGGGCGCCCAGCCCTCGGCGTCGAGCACGACGTAGTAGTCGGGCAGCTCGATCGAGCCCGCCCGCCAGCGCGCCAGCGTCTCCTGCGTCGCCACCTCGAGCTCGCCGACCGCGCCGGCGCCGTCGTAGAGGCGGGTCCAGGCGTCGGCGACGGCGGCGAGCGGATCGGCGTCGTGCACCAGATAGGGCGCGTGCGTGCCCGCCACCCGGTTCCAGACCTGCACGGCCCGATCGAACGGCGACGCCTCCGCGTCGACCAGCACGGCGACCACGTTGGCGGCGCCCCCGAGCTGCGCGGCGACCTCGGGAGCGCGCTCCCCCACGAGCGCGACGACGGTGGTGGACGCGCGGGCCTTCATCGCCGGGCGGCTTCCTGCCGGCGGCGCCGGCGCCGGATCACCCACCAGGTGACGAGGCCGGCGACGACGACGCCCGTCACGACCAGGCTGGCGCGCGACACCACCACCTCGATGTGGCGACCGACCAGGTAGCCGGCGGAGACCACCGCGGCCGTCCACACCAGCGACGCCGCCACGTTCCAGGCCAGGAAGCGCCGGTAGGGCATGCCGGCCGTCCCGGCGACGACGGGCACGACGCCGCGCACCACGCCGACGAAACGGCCCAGGAACACCGCCGCTCCGCCATGATCGGCGAAGAACACCTCGGCGCGATCGATCCGGGGCTCGAGCCGGCGCCGGATCGGGTCCCACCTGCGCACGAGCGCCAGCCCCCAGCGGTGACCGATGAAGTAGCTCACCGAGTCACCCACGATCGCCCCGGCGGCAGCGGCGGCGATCATCGAGGGCAGCGGCACGTCGGCTCGCGCCGCCGCCGCCCCCGCCACAACCATCCCGGTCTCGCCCGGCACGACCAGGTCGAGGAACAGCGCGCACTCGCTGAACGCGAGCAGGAACGCGGCGACGTGGAGGAACCCCGGGCCGAGCCCGGCGATCGCATCCAGGATCCGCTCGGCGATGGCTCGCTCCCCTACCGGCGATCAGTCGCCGGTAGCTTGCCAGGAGCGTCGGCGGCCCGGCCGCCGCTTCCGGGTCAGCCCGCGTGCGAGACGATGCGGCGCCCGGTGATGGTGTCGGGCCGGATACGCACGAAGTGCGACTTCTCGCCCCCCGCCCACGGCCGGACCGGCAGCTCACCGATGACCCGGAGCTCGTTGGGCTCGACGACCTCGCGCCCGTGACCGGTCACCATGACGCTCCAGCCCGTGTGGTACAGCGGTTCGATCCCGTCGATCTCGAACGCGACGTTGAAGCCGCTGCTCACACCATCGAGCTTCGTCCCGGCGTCGGTACGGAACACGATCGTGGCGCCGTCGACGGCGTAGTTCACGGGAAAGATCAACGGTCTCCCGCCCGCCACGACGGCGATGCGCCCGATGCCGTGCTCGCGCAACAGGCGCAGGCACTCGTCTCGGCTCAGCACCTCGAGCCCGGTTCGAGCGTCGGTCATACGCACGGCTGCCTCCTTCGTCGTCGACTTCTCAGTGCTCGCTGCGCAGCGCCACGCGCAGGCCCGCCAACCACGACGGCGCCTCGACACTGCCGAACACGGCCTTCGCGGCGGCCCGCAGCGACACCACGCCGCAGGGCTTCCCGCCCGCATCGGTGACCACCAGGTGGCGGACGCCCAGGCGGAGCATCGTGCCCAGCGCCTCGAGCGCCGACGCGCTCCGTTCGATCGCGAACGCATCGGCCGTCGCCTCGGTGCGGGCGGGCTCGTCCGCGGTGTGGCCCAGGGCCACGGCCCGCACGACGTCGTGCTCGGTCACGATCGCGGGGCCGACACCGAGCATGACCGCCGACGACCCCGTCTCGGTCATGGCTTGGGCCACGTCGCCGATCGTCGCTCCGGAGCCGAGCCACACCGGCGGCGAGAGCTCGAGCTCGGACAACGGCGTGCTCGCCTCCGCCGCGCGGCGGCCGTTCATGATCCGGGCGACCCGCTCGGCGGGTCGGTGTCACGGCCGTTCGCGTGACCTCCGGGTCCGGTGTCCTGGAGCGCGTTCGCCAGCTCCCGCAGGAAGCTGCGCACGTTCATCTCCGCTTCGCGCTGGCGCCGGCGGGTGTCCTCGCGGCGGCCGAGCCCCGTCGTCGGCTCGTCCCAGCTCGCGCTCAGGCTCAGGTACGAGCTGTCGGGCCCGAACGGCTCGACGTGCAGCGAGCCCTCGAGGTGCTGGAAAGCACTGTGCCCGGGCCCGGGCGTCCACCGGATCGGGACCACGACCGTGCCGTCGACCGACCGCACCGTCCCCACCTCGAAGAGCATGGCGTCGGCGCCGCCGCGGCGCTCGGCCTCGGCCGTCGCGACAACGGCGCGGGTCAGGGCCCCGGCGCCGCGGTCGTTGACGAGCACGTCCGCCACCGCGGGATAGGGCCGCTCGAGGGTGAGGAAGTCGTAGAGGAACATCGCATCCCGCACGGTGTCAGGACAGCCGCGGGTTCGGGAGAGGCGAAGGTCACGACCCGTGGGGGCGACCGGCCCCCTCGGGAACGAGCTCCTGACCGAGGTGGACGATGTGGGCGTCGCGCCCGGGCAGGATGAGCGACTCGTGACCGTCGTCCCACCGCACCACGTAGCGCTCCGGCCCTTGGTCCCGGTGAACCTCCAGGATCTCGCCCCGGCGCTTGGGGCCGCCGGTCAGCGCACTCTCGATGACGATCTCGTCGCCGGGTTCCGCATGCACGGGAACCGTCTCCTTCCGACGGGGCACCCGGGGGCGGCCCCGTCCGCTTCTTCTCTGGGTCGAGCATGGCGGTGGCGGCTCCGGGGGACCAGGGCCCAAGGGGGGTCCGCCGACAGGACCTTCGGCTCTACGACGGGGCGGCGCCGAGCCGTGCAATATGGGGCGTCGCGTCATCCGGTCGTCGGGGCTCCTCCCGGCCAACGCCACCCGAGGTCGCACCCATCGTGAGCTTGCTCGACTGGATCCCCCCGCTCCGCACGCTCCCCTTCCGGCGGACCCGGCGGCGGTGGGCCACGGAGGGCCGGGCCCACATCGAGCTGCGCGAGGTCCCACCGGACCGGTACCAGCCGTTCGCCGACCGCCTCGAAGACGAGCTCGCCGCCGTCGAGGGCGTCGCCTGGGCCCAGGTGAACCCCCACCTGTGGCGGGTCGTCGTCGCCCACGACGCCGGGCTCGACCACGGTCATCTCGAGGAGATCGTGGTGCGCCTCGAGGAGGAGGCCGGACTCGCCCACTACCCCTTCCCCTCCGGCCGAACCGACCATCCCGGCGACGCCGAGCCGATCCTCCACGACTTCATCGGGCTCGGTGGCGACGTCGTCGGCCTCGGTCTCGGCCTGATCGGCCGCGCCGCGCGCATCCGGCCGTTGCCGATCGAGATCGACGTGGCCGCGTTCGTCTCGGTCATCGAGGGGGCACCCCGGGTTCGCCACATCGTCGAGCGCCGGGTCGGGCGCCGGACCGCCGACCTCGCCCTCACGCTCACCAGCGCCGTCGCCCACGGGCTCGCCCAGGGACCGCTCGGTCCCGTGATCGACATCGCCCACCGCACCTCGATCTACGGCGAGCTGATCGCCCGCCGCCGCGTCTGGGAGCGACGCGAACCCGACCTGTGCGCCAAGCCGGTCGACGGCGGGATCGAACCGCCGCCCGGCGGCGAGCGCCCGGTCCCCGTCCCGGCGGGGCCGGTCGAGACCTACGCCGACCGGGCGTGGTTCGGGTCGCTGGCGGCGTTCGGGATCGGGCTCGCGATCACGCGCCGCATGGAACGGGCTGTCGCGGCCCTCTATGCCGGGCTCCCCAAGGCCGCCCGTCTGGGCCGGGAGGCGTTCGCAGCCCAACTCGGGCGCGGGCTGTCGGGACGCGGCGTCGTCCCGCTGGAGCCGCGGGTCCTGCGCCTGCTCGACCGCGTCGACTGCCTCGTCGTCACGGATGATGTCGTGCTCGCCGACGACGACGCCGGGCGGGCGGTGCTGCGCCCGGGCGCCGACGTGCTGCTCAGCGCGGCCCGGCGCGCCGAGCTGCACACGGTGCTCGGCACCATCGCGGCGACCGACACGTCCCACCTGCCCATCGACGAGACGGTCCCTCCCGACGACGTCGCACTCGTCGAAGCGGTGCGCCACCTCCAAGCCGCCGGCAAGGTCGTGTGCGTGGTGACCGCGGGCGCCTCCCCCGCGCTGGCCGCGGCCGACTGCGGCGTCGGTCTCTACCGCCCCGGGGAGCCGCCGCCCTGGGGCGCGCATCTCCTGTGCACCGAGGACCTCGCCGACGCCGTACTGGTCGTGTCGGCGGTCGCCGACGCCCGCGACGTCAGCCGCCAGAGTGTTGCGCTGGCGGCGGTGGGGGCGGGCGCCGGGCTCGTCCTCGCGTTCGGCGGGCTCGTGCCGGGCACGACCCAGCGCGCCACGACCGCCGTGAACGTCGCCGCCGCCATGGCCATCGCCAACGGCGGCCGCCGGGGTGCCGGGATCGCCCGCCGCCAGGTACCCATCACCTACGACCCCACGCCCTGGCACGAGCTCGAGATCGACGAGGTGTTCGCGCGGCTCGGCTCGTCGGCACGCGGGCTTTCCGCGGAAGAAGCAGCGCAGCGCCGCACCGAGCCCGATCGGCCCCCGCCCCCGCCGCTGCGCTTCGCCCGGGCGGTCGTCGACGAGCTCGCCAACCCCTTGACGCCGGTGTTGGGGGGCGGAGCGGCGCTGTCGGCGGCGGCGGGCTCGCTCGCCGACTCCACGATGGTCGGCGGCGTGATGGGCCTCAACGCTCTCGTCGGTGGCGTCCAGCGGTTGCGCGCCGATCGCGCCATCGACCGCCTCGTGCGCCGGGAGCGACGCTCCGTCACGGTCGTGCGCGACGACGACGATGTCGCCGCCCCGCTCGAAGACCTCGTCCCCGGCGACGTGATCCGGCTCCGCGCCGGTGACACCGTCCCGGCCGACTGCCGCCTCCTCGCCAACGGCAAGGTCGAGGTCGACGAGTCCAGCTTGACGGGCGAGTCGATCCCGGTGGTGAAGAGCTCGGAGCCGTCGTCGGCGGTGCTCGTGGCCGAGCGCACCTCCATGCTCTACGAGGGCACCTCCGTGGCGGCCGGCGACCCGCTGGCGGTCATCGTCGCGGTGGGCGACGCCACCGAGGCGCGGCGCAGCATCATGCTCGGCACCAAACCCCCGGAGAGCGGCGTCGAGGTGCGGCTGCGCCGGCTCACCGCGTTGACCATCCCCGTGTCGCTCGCGAGCGGTGCCGCAGTCGTCGGCATCGGGATGCTGCGGGGCCGGTCGCTGCGCCAGACCCTCGGCGCCGGCGTCACGCTCGCGGTGGCGGCGGTCCCCGAGGGGTTGCCGCTGCTCGCCACCGTGGCCCAGCTCGGCGCCGCCCGGCGTCTCACACGCCGGGGTGCCCTCGTGCGCAACCCGCGGGCGATCGAGGCGCTCGGGCGCGTCGACGTGGTCTGCGCCGACAAGACCGGCACGCTCACCGTCG
>DASUUL010000254.1:0-6053 GCA_036374115.1 Acidimicrobiia bacterium
CCGGTGGCCCACCCACGCGATCGGCGACGCGATCGCGTGCTCACGCCGCAGCGACGAGCTCGTCGCTGTGCCGGTGCGCACCACGCTCGAGCTGCGTCACGGGGAGCGGTTGCTGCGCGTGCGCACCGAGCTCGACAACACCTGTCGCGACCACCGGCTGCGCGCGCACTTCCCGCTCCCGGCCCCGGTGACCGGCGCCGACGCCGAGTGCGCGTTCGCGGTGGTGCGCCGCGGGCTCACGGTCGAGGGCGGACCGGGAGAAGTGGGGCTGCCGACGTTCGTTTCCCGCCGGTTCGTCGACGCCGCCGGCGACACCGCCGACGGTGCAGCCGGCCTCGCGGTGATCCACGACGGTCTCCTCGAGTACGAGATCGTCGGCGACGGGTCCGAGCTCGCGCTCACCCTCCTGCGGGCGACCGGGTATCTGTCGCGGATCGCGCTCCCGCTCCGCCCCGATCCGGCCGGCCCGCCACTCCCGGTCGAGGGCGCGCAGATGCGCGGGCCACAGGCCTTCGAGTACGCCCTCCTCCCCCACCGCGGCGGCGGACCCGAGGTGTTCGCCGACCTGTACGAAGCCGCCGACGAGGCGCTCGTCCCGCTCGAACGCGCCCGGGGTGGTGGCGTCGCCGGGGCCGGGCGGCCCCCGACCGGCCAGGCGCTCGCGGTCCGGGGCGTGCAGGTGTCTGCCGTGCGCCGCGAGCCTGGCGGGTTGGTGGTGCGCGTGTTCAACCCGGCACCGGTGCCTGCCACCGCCGAGGTCGAGCGCGCCGGTGCCCCGGCGACCGGTTGGGTCGTCGACCTGGTCGGCCGGCCGCTCCAACCGTTCGCGGGCAGCGTCTCGCTCGCGCCCGCCCAGATCGCAACCCTGCGCCTCGACTGAGCGTCTTGGCGTCGCCGACGTCCAACTATTGGAGGTTTCCGACGCCAAAGCGGGGGTGGGGCGCCAGGAGCGCCTCGCCTTCGGGCCGGTCGGCGCTCCAGGCCGGGTCGAGGCCGGGCGCGCGCAACCCGCCCGGGCCCTCGGACTGCCACAGCAACGCCGGTCGCTCGCCGTGCCAGCGCACCGCGAACGACACGCGGCCGCGCCGGGTCGGCGCGTCGTGCACCTCGAGGTCCTGGCCGAGCCACTCGCGTGGGAGCTCGGTGACGAGCTCGAGGTCGCCGCCACCGGCGTCCCGAACGAGCAGCGCCCGCAGGGCGAGCAGGAACCGGGCGGCGTCGCCGTCGTCCCGGCAGGCCCGCACCTCGGCCCAGCCGCCCCCGCGCGGGCGCCGGCGCGCCCGGCGGCGCGCCCGGTACGACAGCCTTGCCCAGGCGCGGCCGAACTCGGCGTCGAAGCCCCAGTCCTCGAGTGCGGCTGCGCCCACCGCGTCGGGGGGCGCGAGGAGCAGGTCGGCACGAGCGCGGTCGACCGCCTGCCGGAAGCCGGCGTCGGCCACGTCGATTCGCATCCCGCGCGAGAGGTGCGCGTCCCAGCTGCGGGCGACGTCGACGACGCCGGGGATCGGGCCGAGGTCGTCGGGGACGTCGGGTCCCGGCTCGAGCACGACCGCGAACCGCAGCCGGGTGCGATGGGCGACCGGGTAGACGAACGCATCGGCGTCGCCCGTCTCGCGCCGCAGCGGCGGGCGGGGCAGGAGCACGGCCCGGCCCCCGCCGATCGACAGCCAGTTGCCGGCCACCCTCGTTGCCGGCGCGGCCCGGCCGGGACGGCCCCGCACGACGAGCCCGGCTGCGAACGGGACCGGCGAGGCGTTCTCGATCTCGACGACGACCAGGTCGGCCCGCCCGCCGGCGCCGTACACCCGCTCGACGGCGTCGCCGCTCGGCACTCGCAGCGCCGTCTCGACCACGGGCGCAACCCCGGGCCGGCGCTGTCGCAGCGACGCCTCCTCTCCAGGCACGTGCCGGCGGTCCTCGCCTCCGATCCACCAGTCGAGCGACCAGTCGGCGCCGTCGATGCCCACCCGCCCGCACCGGTCGACGAGCGCGCACCGGGGCGAGTCGAGGTTTCCGATCCTCGTGGGCGTCACGTGATGCCGTGGAGCTCGGCCTTCGCTTCGCGCATCATGAGCGCAGGAACGAGCTCGTCGGCACGCTTGCCCTCGTAGAGCACGGCCCCCACCTGCTCGGCGATCGGCATCTCCACACCGGCACGCCCGGCGAGCTCGAGCACGGCGGCTGTCGACTTCACGCCTTCCGCGACCATGTTCATCTCGGCGACGATGTCGTCGATCCTGCGACCCTTGCCGAGCTCGAAGCCCACCGTTCGGTTCCGGCTCTGCGTGCTCGTGCACGTGGCCACGAGGTCGCCCATCCCCGCCAATCCGGAGAACGTGAGCGGCTCACCCCCGAGCGCGACACCCAGACGGGTGAGCTCGGCGAGGCCGCGCGTGAGCAGGGCCGCCTTCGTGTTGTCGCCGTATCCGAGCCCGGCCGCGATCCCGGCCGCGATCGCCATCACGTTCTTCAGCGCGCCGGCGAGCTCACACCCGACGACATCGGGGTTCGTATAGACGCGGAACGTGGAGGTCATGAACAGGTGCTGTACGTCGGTTGCGGCCTCGGCGTCGCGCAGCGCGACGACCGATGCCGCCGGTTGACCGGCGGCGATCTCGCGGGCGAGATTGGGACCGGTCAGCACGCCGACCTTGCTCCGATCGTGGCCGGTGAGCACCTCGTCGACGACCTCGGTCATCCTCCGCAACGTCCCCTGCTCCACCCCCTTGGCGAGGCTCACCACCGGCGCGCCCGGGGCGATGAACGGTGCGGCGGCGGTGAGCACGGCGCGCATCCCGTGAGAGGGCACGCCCAGCACGACCACGTCGGCGTCGGCACACGCCTGCTCGAGATCGGCCGTGAACTGCAGGGAGACCGGCAACGGCAGGCCGGGGAGGTACTCGGGGTTCTCGTGCTGGTCGCGCATCGCCGCCGCCAGCTCGGGCCGGCGAGCCCACAACACCGTGTCGGTGTTGCCGGCGGCGATGCCGGCGACCGCGGTCCCCCACGATCCCGCCCCGATCACCGCGACGCGGGTCACGACCGCGTCCCCGCCAGGCTCGATCGCAGCTGCGCGCTGTCGGGCGGACGGGCCCACCAATCGTCGTCGCCCGGCCCGGGGCGTTGGGGATAGAGCTCCCGTGCCCGGCGCACCGCCCGCACGATCCCCGCCATCACGCGGTCGGTCGCCTCGTGGACGTCTTCGTCGGGGCCGATCCGGATCGGGTCGCCCACGACCACCGTCTCGGCGACGCCCAAGCGCCATGCGGGCTTGCGCCCCTTGAAGAGGATGCGGTGGGTGCCCCAGAGCCCGACCGGCGTGACGGGCACGCCGGTGGCCGCGGCCAACCGGGCCGTGCCCGACTTGCCCACCATGGGCTCGAGGTCGAGCGAGATCGTCCCCTCGGGGAACACGGCGACACACTCGCCCCGCTCGAGCGCGCCGATCGCGAACTCGAGTGACCCGGCGGCGGCCGAGGAATCGCGCTGGACCGGGATCTGGTTGATCTGGCGAAGGAGCTGCCCGAAGCCGCGCTTGTCGAAGAGCTCGGCCTTGGCGAGGAAGCGCACCCGGCGGTGCCGGCGATCCGCGAGGTACGCGACGACGAGCGGGTCGAGGTACGACACGTGATTGCTGGCAACGAGAACGGGCCCGCGCACCGGAATGCGGTGCGCGCCCTCGATCGTCCATCGCAGCCCGAAATGCAGTGGCGGGAAGAACATTCCGCGGGCCAACCCGTACACGGGCTCCATCGCCAGTAGCATACGTGGGCGAATGCGTCGTGACTCGTTCGTGATCGCACAGCTCTCCGACATCCACTGCGGCTCGCAGTACTTCGACCCCGAGCTGATGCAGGCAGCCGCGAGCGAAGTGCTCGCGCTCGGTCCCGACCTCGTCCTCGTCGGCGGCGATCTCACCCAGGAGGGATACGCCAACGAGTTCCGGAGCGCACAACGCCACCTCGAGCCGATCACCGAGTCGGGTCTGCC
This sequence comes from Acidimicrobiia bacterium, assembly GCA_036374115.1. GTDB lineage: Bacteria > Actinomycetota > Acidimicrobiia > IMCC26256 > JACDBD01 > JACDBD01. The sequence continues at coordinate 3,991 of DASUUL010000254.1, forward strand.
GACCGTGATCATCCCGGGCAACCACGACGCCAAGAACGTCGGGTATCTCCACTTCCGCGACACCTTCGGCCCCGGTGACGTCGAGGGCAAGGGCGACCGGGTCCTCCGGCTCGACACCGGCCTCGCGCCTCCCGCACCGGCGAGCGTGAACCTGGTGGCGCTCGACTCGACGAAACCCGACCTGGCGGAGGGTGAGATCGGCCGCGAGCGCTACTCGTGGATCCGCAACCAGTTCGAACCGCCCACGGAGCTCAAGGTGATGGCGCTGCATCACCATCTCGTGCCCGTGCCCGGGACCGGTCGTGAACGCAACACGGTGTGGGACGCCGGCGACGTTCTCGCCCTGCTGACCGACCTCGGCGTCCACGTGGTCCTGTCGGGGCACAAGCACGTTCCCTACGTGTGGCTCCTCAACGGCGTGCTGGTGGTGAACTCGGGCACGGTGTCGTCGTACCGGCTCCGCGGGTACGTCCGTCCCTCGTACAACGTCATCGAGGTCGACGACCTGCGGATCCGGGTGACGTTCCGGTACCCGGGCGAGGGCGAGCGCTTCGCCGCCGAGCTCGACCGCACCGAGATGACGCTCGAAACGAGCGCCGAGCTGGAGGGTATGTTCGCCAAGGCGGGCTGGCACGCCTGAGCCTCGTCGTCGCGGCGGGGCCTGCCCGAGCCGCCCGAACCCCGAGCCGCCGGAACGGAGGGTCCCGTGTTCGTTCGTCTCTTCTTCTCGGCCGTCGATCCGTCCGACAGCGAGGAGGTCCGGCGGATCTTCGTCGAAGACGTGAAACCGGCCTTCGAGGGTGTCGGCTGCCGGTCGATCGAACTCCTCGTCAACGTCGAACCCAACGCCGGCGGGCTCGTCGAAGGCGTCGTCACGTCGCGGTGGGACGACCGCGACGACATGGAGAAGGCGCTGAGGTCCCGGACCGTCGCCGAGTCGCTCGTTCGGGTCCGCCAGCTCCTTCGGCTCGAGCCGCTCGCCCGCACGTTCGAAGTGCTCGAATGACACACGACGCGGGGGTCGTCGTTCCCATCCGAGCGTTCTCACTGGGGAAGGCGCGCTTGGCCGAGCGACTCGGCCCCGAGGCGCGTGCCGATCTCGCCCGACGTTTCGCCACCGGTGTGGTGGCCGCCGCCGGTGACCTACCCGTCGTGGTCGTGACGAGCGCTCCCGAGGTCGTCACGTGGGCGCGCGATCTCGCGGTGCCCACGCTCGACGACCCCGGCTCGCTCGACGACGCCGCCGCCGCCGGTCGCGAGTACCTCAGCGGGCGCGGCTGCAGCCGGGTGGTGATCGCCCACGCCGACCTGCCGTTCGCGCGTTCGCTCGCTCCGGTCGCAACCGGCGGTCCCGAGCCGGTCGTCGCCATCGTCCCCTGCCATCGCAACGACGGTACGCCCGTGCTCGCGGTGCCGGTGGGGCCACCGTTCCGCTTCGCCTACGGGGTGGGGTCGTTCCGCCGCCACGTCGAGGAGGCGCACCGTCTCGACCTCCGGGTGCGCGTCGTGCGCGATCCCGAGCTGTCGTTCGACGTCGACGTCCCCGCGGACCTGGATCGCCTCCGGGTCGCCGACTGGCCCGGGCGCGAGCAGTAGCGCCGGTGGCCAGCTCGATCGACCTGGACGTACCGGCTTCGGCCCTGGCCGTCGGGGCCCACCCCGACGACGTCGAGTTCGGCGCGGGCGCGACGTTGGCGAAGTGGGCTCGCGCCGGAGCGACGGTGCACATGCTCGTGCTCACCGACGGGTCGAAGGGGACGTGGGAGCCGGGAGCGTCGCTCGCCGAGCTCGTCGCCGAGCGACAACGCGAGCAGGAGCGTGCGGCAGCCGTGCTCGGAACGGCCGGCGTCACCTTCCTCGACTTCGTCGACGGGGAGCTCGCCCACGACGCCGACGGGCAGGCGCGCGTCTGCGCCGCCATCCGCACCGCACGGCCAGCCGTCGTCCTGAGCCACGACCCGTGGGCGCGCTACCGGCTGCACCCCGATCACCGCCACGCCGGCTTCCTCGTGACCGACGGGATCGTCGCGGCGCGCGACCCGCACTTCTTCCCGGGCCAGGGC
>DASUUL010000255.1:0-9212 GCA_036374115.1 Acidimicrobiia bacterium
GGGTCGAAGAGGACGCGACGGTCGCGCAGCGGTAGCGCGCCCGGCCCTCCCGCCCGCTCGATCCCCGCGCTACCGCTCCTCGGAGTCGGCCAACCGGGCGGCGGAGCGCCGGGCGTCGGCGGAGAGGAAGCGGCGCCACACGAACCAGGCGACCGCGCCCACGAGCACGGCGATCACCACGTACTGGAAGTAGTCGATGTACTTCTCGACGTCCTCCCAGTTGTCGCGGAGGACATACCCCGCGCCGATGAGAGCACCGTTCCAGACGAGGCTCCCGAGGAACGTGTAGATGGTGAACGTGACGAACGGCATCCGCCGGAACCCCGCCGGGATCGACACCAGCGAGCGAATGAGCGGGACGCAGCGCCCCACGAGCACGCTCATCGTGGCGCGCCGGTCGAACCACGCTTCGGCCCTGGCGACGTCGTCGTGCGTGAGCCGGAACCACTTGCCGTAACGGTGCACGAAGGCGTGCAGGCGCTCGGGGCCGATCGCGGCGGCGATGCCGTACAGCACCCACGCGCCCGCAAGCGATCCGAGTGTCGCCGCCAGGATCATGCCCGGCAACGTCGCGCCGCCGTCGCGAGCGACGAATCCCGCGAACGGGAGCACGATCTCCGACGGAATGGGCGGGAAGAGGTTCTCGATAGCGACGAGCACCGCTACACCGATGTAGCCGAGCTTGTCGATGACGTCGGTCACCCAGTCGGTCAGGCCGCTCAGCATTCTCTCGGTACGCTCCTCGGGGCGGGGGTTTCCGGAGGCCTTGTGCGGGCAGGGTAGACCGGTGCTGGTGACCGGAGCCGAAGCCTCCTTTGCTACGGTCCACCGCGCTCTGGGACCTGCGCCCTACCGTCGCACCATTCGCGCAGCCTGAGAGCAGAGTGAGAGAGAAGAAGTAGTTGTGCCCAAGCCACTCGTCATCGTCGAATCGCCCGCCAAGGCGAAGACCATCGCGGGTTTTCTCGGCAAGGAGTACACCGTCGAGTCGAGCGTCGGGCACATCCGCGGGCTCCCCGAGAACGCCAGCCAGGTCCCGAAGAAACACAAGGGCACCGATGCCGGGCGCCTGGGTGTCGACGTCGAGGACGGGTTCAAGCCGATCTACGTCCAGATCCCGCAGAAGCGGCAGGTTGTCAAAGACCTCAAGGCGGCGCTGAAGAACGCCAGCGAGCTGTACCTCGCCACCGACGAGGACCGCGAGGGCGAGGCCATCGCGTGGCACGTGTGCGAGGTGCTCAAGCCTGACGTCCCCGTGCACCGCCTCGTGTTCCACGAGATCACGCGCAGCGCGATCGAGGCCGCCCTCGAACACGGGCGCGACCTCGACATGAAGCTCGTCGAGGCCCAGGAGGGCCGGCGGGTGCTCGACCGTCTCGTGGGTTACGAGCTGTCGCCGGTGCTGTGGAAGAAGGTCATGCCCAAGCTGTCGGCGGGACGGGTCCAGAGCGTCGCCACCCGCCTGATCGTCGAGCGCGAGCGGGCCCGCATGGCGTTCCGGAGCGGGGGTTGGTGGGATCTCGAGGGCAGCTTCGCCGTGCCCTCGGACGACGGCGCCGGCGGGACCTTCGCCGCCAAGCTGGCCTCGCTCGACGGCAAGCGCCTCCCCGCCGGCAAGGACTTCGACCCCGCGACCGGCCGGCCCGCCGAACCCGACGAGGTGGTGCTCCTCGGCGAGGAGGAGGCGACCGCCCTCGCCGGGCGCCTCGGTGACGCCGAGTACCGGATCACGTCGGTCGACACGAGCCCGTGGCGCCAGCAGCCCCACGCCCCGTTCATCACGTCGACCCTCCAGCAGGAGGCTGGCCGCAAGCTGCGCTTCAGTGCCGCCCGCACGATGCAGGTCGCCCAGCGCCTCTACGAGCGCGGGTTCATCACCTACATGCGTACCGACTCGACGGCCCTGTCCGCGCAGGCTGTCGCCGCCGCTCGCGGCCGCATTCGCGACCTGTACGGCGGCGACTACCTGCCCGACAAGGAGCGGAGCTACCAGCGCAAGGTGAAGAACGCGCAGGAGGCACACGAGGCGATCCGACCCGCCGGCGACGAGATGCGCACCGCCGAGCAGGTGCGAGCCGAGCTCGACTCCGACGAGGTGCGGCTCTACGAGCTGATCTGGATGCGTACGATCGCATGCCAGATGGCCGACGCCCGCGGTCAGAAGGTTGCGCTGCGCATGGCCGCGACCTCGACCAGCGGCGAGGAGGCGGTGTTCGCCGCGTCCGGCCGAACCATCGATTTCCCCGGGTTCCTGCGCGCGTACGTCGAGGGCGCCGACGATCCCGACGCCGAGCTCGAAGACCGCGAGTCACCCGTGCCGCCGGTGAGCGAAGGTGACGCGGCACGCTGCGAGAGCCTCGCACCGTCGGGCCATGCCACGCAGCCGCCGGCGCGCTTCACGGAGGCGAGCCTCGTCAAGGAGATGGAGGAGGACGGGATCGGACGACCGTCGACGTACGCGTCCGTGATCCAGACCATCCAAGATCGCGGCTACGTCTGGAAGAAGGGCAGTGCGCTCGTGCCGTCGTGGACGGCGTTCGCGGTCGTGCAGCTGCTCGAGCGTCACTTCGACTATCTCGTCGACTACAAGTTCACCGCCCGTATGGAGGAAGACCTCGACGTCATCGCGAACAACCAGGGCGAATCGGAGAAGTGGCTGGCGTCCTTCTACTTCGGCAACGGCCATGTGGGCCTCAAGAAGCTCGTCGACGAGCGGAACCTCGACCAGATCGACAAGGAGTCGGTGAACACCGTGCCCTTGTTCGAAGACCGTGAGGGCCGCCCGATCGTCGTGCGGGTGTGGCCGAACGGCGGATCGGTGCAGCGGGGCGACGACAAAGCGCCGATCGCGCCCGACATCGCGCCCGACGAGCTCACCCTCGAGCTGGTGGAGGAGCTGCTCGAGAAGGCGAGCGCGGGGCCGCGGCTGCTGGGAACCGACCCGAACACGGGCGAGAAGGTGCTCGTGTTGAACGGTCGCTTCGGGCCGTTCGTGCAGCTGGGCGAGCTGGAAGACGGCTCGAAGGAGAAGCCGCCGCGCGCGTCGCTGTTCGAGAGCATGACGCCCGAATCGATCACCCTCGAGGAGGCGCTCCAGCTCTTGTCGCTCCCGCGCGTGGTCGGCGCCGACGCCGAGGGCAACGAGATCAGCGCGCACAACGGCCGGTACGGGCCCTACCTGAAGAAGGGCAGCGACAGCCGCAGCCTCGAGCGGGAGGAGCAGCTGTTCACCGTCACCGTCGAGGAGGCGGAGACCCTCTTCGCCCAACCCAAGCGGCGCCGCGGCGCCCGGCAGAAGCCGCCGATCGCGGAGCTCGGGGCGCATCCCGACACCGGGGCGCCCGTCCGGGTACTCGACGGTCGGTACGGGCCCTACGCGACCGACGGCAGCACCAACGCCACCATCCCCCGCGGCACCGATCCCAGATCGGTCAGCCTCGACGAGGCCGTGGCCCTCTTGCGCGAGCGCGCGGCCCGGGGCCCCTCGAAGCGTCCGGCGCGCAAGAAGAAGGCCACCAGCAAGAAGAAGGCGCCGGCGAAGAAGCGGACACCGGCGAAGAAGACGACCCAGGCGAAGAAGCGGGCCGCGCCCAAGAGGAGCGCTGCGAACCGCATTCCGACCGCGGAGACTTCGGTCGCGAACCCATAGGCTGCGCGCTCGTGAGCGACCAAGCGCCGTTCATCCCGCCCAGCGAAGAAGAAGAGGCCATCCCGCCCGAACCGTGGCGGGTCTTCGGAACCGGTTCCTTCTTCCGTCTCTGGCTCTCGCAGGTGTTCTCCAGCCTCGGCGACTGGATCGGCCTACTCGCCATCCTCGCGATCGCCAACACCGTCTCGCAGAGCAACGCCGCCGCCCTCAGCCTCGTGATGGTGGCGCGCATGCTGCCGGGGTTCCTCCTCGCACCGCTCGTCGGCGCGCTCGTCGACCGCCTCGACCGCAAGCGCGTGATGGTCGTGAGCGACCTCGGCCGCGCGGTGCTGCTCGCCCTCGTCCCGTTCTTCGACTTTCTCGTCGGGCTCGTGGTGGCGTCGTTCCTGCTCGAGATCCTCGCGCTCTTCCGAGGCCCGGCCACGGCTGCGACCGTTCCCAACCTCGTGCCGGAGGAGAACCTCGCCGGTGCGAACTCGCTCTCGCTCGTCGCCGCCTTCGGTACATTCCCCCTCGGGGCCCTCGTGTTCGCCGGGTTGGCAGGACTCGCGCAATGGCTCGGCGGCTTCAACGCGCTCGACTTCCTCGACCTCAACCGCGAGTCGATTGCGCTCTACTTCGACAGCGCCGCGTTCGTGGCTTCAGCGGTGATCACGATGAGCATCGCGATCCCCAAGAACCACCTGCGTTCGACCGAGCGGATCAAGGTGACCCAGACGATCAGCGACATCAAGGAGGGGCTGCAGTTCATCGCCGGCCACGAGCTCGTGCGCGGCGTGATCTACGGGCTGGCGGGCGGCCTCCTCGGCGGCGGGATGATGATCCCCCTGGGCCCGGTCTTCTCCACCGAGGTGCTCGGGGAGGGCAACTCGGGTTTCGGGCTGCTGATGTTCGCACTCGGGTTCGGCGCCGCCATCGGCGTGATCACGTTGGTGCTGCTCCAGAAGCGGGCGCCGATGGAGACCGTGTTCTGGCTCGCGGTGGTCGGCACCGGCGCCGGCATCCTGGTCGCCGCGACCTTCTCGGCTCTGGTCGCGGCGATGTTCGTGGTGGTGTTCGTGGGCGCGGCGGCGGGCACCGGGTACGTCTCGGGGTTCACCTTGCTCCAGCGCTACTCGCACGACGAGGTCCGTGGCCGCACGTTCGCCGCCCTCTACACCCTGATCCGCGTCTGCCTCCTCTTCTCTCTGACGGTGACGCCCCTGCTGGCGAGCGCGTTCGACGAGCTCTCGAAATGGCTGCTCGATGACAAGGCGATCGAGATCGGTGGCCAGTCGATCGGTCTGCCGGGAGTACGGCTGGCGCTCTGGCTCGGTGGGGGAATCGCGCTGGCGGCGGGATTCCTGGCGCGCCGCGAGATGAGCCGGGCGCACCGCGAGGAGACCGTGTGACCCGAGGCCGCTTCGTCGTGCTCGAAGGGGGCGAGGCGTCGGGCAAGACCACCCAGGTGCGCCTGCTCGCCGACCGGCTCCGTGCGGCCGGACGCGAGGTGGAGACGACCTTCGAACCGGGTGGCACCGATCTCGGCGGGCGGATCCGAGCCTTGCTGCTCGACGGCACCGACGACGTCGCCCCGCTGGCCGAGGTGCTCCTGCTCGCGGCCGACCGCGCCCAGCACGTACGCGACGTCGTCCGCCCCGCACTCGAGCGCGGCATGGTGGTGGTCAGCGACCGGTTCGTGCCCTCGTCGCTCGCCTACCAGGGCGTAGGTCGCGGCGTCGGTGTCGAGGTGGTGGAGGAGGTCAACGTGGTGTCGACCGGCGGACTCGAGCCCGACGTCGTCGTCGTCATCGACCTCCCCGACGACGTCGCCGCCCTCCGCCGCACCGGCGCACCGGACCGGATGGAGCGTGAGGGAGCCGCGTTCCACGGCGCGGTGCGCCAGGCCTACCGCGACCTGGCGGCCGCCCGCAGCTGGGTCGTGGTGAACGGCAGCGGTTCGATCGAGGACGTCGCCGACCGTGTGTGGGCCGCCGTCGCCGCTCGGCTCGGGACGTAGCATCGCCGCCGTGTGGGAGCAGGTCGCCGGCCAGGAACGCGCCGTCACGTTGCTCCAGCAGGCCGCCCGGCGCCCGGTGCACTCCTACCTCCTGGCCGGTCCGCGCGGCTCGGGCCTCGAAGAGGGCGCGCGGTGCTTCGCGGCCGCGCTCGTCGCTCCCGACGGCGACGAGCGGGCGTGGGACCTGGTGCTGCGGGGGCGACATCCCGACGTCGTGGAGGTGGACCCGCCCGAGAGCATGCTGCGGGTGGAGACGGCCAAGCTCATCGTCGAGGAGGCGCATCGCAGCCCGATCGAGGGTGACCGGAAGGTGATCGTCCTCTTCGACGCGGACCGCCTCAACGAACCCGCCGCCAACAAGCTCCTCAAGACGATCGAGGAGCCGCCCGACACCACCCACATCGTGTTGCTGAGCTCAGCCCCCGACGAGCTGCTGGCCACGATCCGCTCGCGCTGCCAGCGGATCGACTTCGCCACGCTCGGCGAGTCCGCCGTGCGGGCGACGCTCGGCGAAGCGGGGATCGGCGCCGACGCAGCCGCGGTCGTCGCCCGCCTCGCCGGGGGTCGCCTCGACCGCGCCCGGGCGCTGGCCGGGCGGCTGGGGCCGCTGCGGGCTGCGTTCGTGGACGCGGCCGCGAGCCTCGACGGCACGGGCGCCGCGGTCGCCGAGCAGTCGGAGCGGTTGCAGGCGGCCATCGCCGCCACGATTGCCGAGCTCGAGGCGACCCATGCCCAGGAGGCCGAGGAGCTCGCCGCCGAGCTCGAGGATGCCGGGTACCCCGAACGCACCGCCAACGCGCTGAAGCGACGACTGGGCGAACGGCACAAGCGCGAGCACCGTCGTGCCCGCACCGACGCCCTGGTGGAGGGCATCACCGCCCTCGAGACCGTCTACCGCGACGCGCTCGCCGGGCCCGACGCCCCCGCAGTCAACACCGACCACCCCCCGGTGCCGGCGCGCCCGCGCGCGTGCGACGAGGCGCTCGCCGTCTGTCGCGAGGCTCGCGCCGACCTCGGGGAGTTCAACCCCAACGAGGCGCTCCTGCTCGAGCGGCTGCTGCTGCACCTCCCGGGTCGATGAACCCTTCAGGGGCGACGAAGTGGCCCTTGTAGAATCGCTCCTCCCGCCGGGGTAGCTCAGTCGGCAGAGCAGCTCACTCGTAATGAGCAGGTCAGGGGTTCGAGTCCCCTCCCCGGCTCCCACGCTTTCAGCGGTGATCGGGCCGAGTCCCTCGTCCAGTCCGACGGTCGCGCGACCGTGTGGGCTCATGGAGGGCACGGCCATGGGCGTGGGCGTCGCCGAGCGACTGGCGCGCGGCGCTGTCCTCTTCGGCGGCTCACTCGTCGTGCTCGCGTTCGTCGAGAAGTACCGGTCCGGGGGTCACGACCCGTCCGGACGGTAGGTGCCGAAGCACCAGACGTTGCCCTCCGGGTCACGGGCCGCGTAGTCGCGCGACCCGTAGTCCTGGTCGGTGAGCCCCATCACGATCTCGGCGCCGGCGGCCACGGCCTGGTGGTGGTGCTCGTCGGGGTGATCGAGCGCGACGTATACGGCGGTCGGACCGAGGTCGAACGGGCTGTCGCCCTCGGACGTGGCGCCGAGGCCGAAGTGGCAACCACCGAACTCGAGCTCGACGTAGGCGATCTTCCCGTCGGGCCCCTTGTGGACGGCGTGCTCCCGGAACCCGAACGCCTCGGTGAGGAACCGGAGGGCCTCGCCGGGGTCGCGGTAGTGGAGCACGGGCTGGATGATGACGTTCGTCTCTCGTGTCATGCTGCGACGCTACGACCGGCCAGGGGGTCGCGTCTTGGACGAATGTGACCTGGCCCGCCACGGGTTCCCAGGCGGTTCCCAGGCCGCGCGCCGGGAAGACGCAGCCGACGGCGACAGCATTCACCTCTTCGAGGAGCGACGATGAGCGAGCAGATCAGCCGCCGCCGGGCCCTGGGCGCCGTGGGTGCGGCCGGGCTCGGTGCCGTGCTCACGGCCTGCAGCCGAGGCGGCGGAGGAACCGGCGGCCAGAGCACGGCGACGTCGTCGTCGACCACGACCCGAGCCGGTGGTGGCGCCGCCGCGGCGGGCCCCGTGACGGCCGAGCTCTTCGACACCGCCACGGCGTGCACGCTCGCGCCCGAGATGACCGAGGGGCCGTACTACTTCGACGTCGATTCGATCCGGACCGACGTCCGCGAGGACCGCGAGGGCGCCGCCCTTCGCCTCGGCGTCCGGGTACGTGACGCCAGTTCGTGCACGCCCGTGTCGGACGCGGTCGTGGACATCTGGCACTGCGATGCGCTCGGCCTCTACTCCGGCTTCGAAGCGGCGTCGACGGGAACGGGCGGAGGCGGTGGGGCCGGTCCCACCGACGACGAGACCTACCTCCGCGGCGCGCAGATCACCAACGGCGACGGCATTGCCGAGTTCGTCACGGTGTACCCGGGTTGGTACCGCGGCCGCACCGTGCACATTCACGCCAAGGTGCACCTCGACAAGTCGACGATGCTGACCACGCAGCTCTTCTTCGACGACGGTTTCACCGAACGGATCTACGCGCGGGAGCCGTACGCATCCGACACCGGGCGCGACACGTTCAACGACGACGACGGCATCTTCGACGACGCCCTGCTACTCACCCTGTCGGAGCGCGGCGACGAGACCCTCGGCCTCATCACCCTCGACGTCGCCGCCGGCTGAGCGCCTGCCGGTCGCTGTTCCCCCCTTTCCTTCTGTTCGCGCCCTGCCTATTCTGAAGCCCGCGGCACCGACGTCCGCCGAGTGCTGCCTCTCCTTCTCCTTCCTCTTTCCTGCGTTCGCCCGCGCCCGGACGCGGCCGCCGCGCTTCCCCGCCCGCATCGGGCTCAGGCGAGCCCGCAGGAGAAGGAGAAGCGATGGCATCCACGTCTCTGGCGCGGCGCGCCCGTACGGCCGCCGCCGCCGTGATCTGCGGCGTCACGGTGCTCGGTCTCGGCGCCTGCTACAACGACGCCTCCTCGTACCCCACCGTGTGGGACGAGCTCGCCCAGTGCGAGAGCAGTGGCGACTGGCACATCAACACCGGCAACGGGTACTACGGCGGGCTCCAGTTCTGGCAGCCGACCTGGGAGGACTTCGGGGGTACCGCGTTCGCACCCCGTGCCGACCTCGCCTCGCGCGAGGAGCAGATCGTCGTGGCCGAGCGCGTGTTGGCGGTGCAAGGTTGGAACGCGTGGCCGGCGTGCTCGCGCAAGCTCGGTCTTCGGTGACGCGCCGGCGATGCAAGAATCTTCGCCTGGTGGACGCCGGCGAGAACCCCGCTTTCCTTCGAGCACTGGTCGATCACAGCAACGACGTCCTGTTCCTGATGGACGCCTCGGGCGTGGTCCAGTTCGCCAGCCAGGCGGCCATGCGGGTGCTCGGGCTCGACCCCGCCGACTACGTCGGCAGGAGCGCGCTCGACCTGGTTCACCCCGACGACGCCCAGGACGCGGTCGAGGCGCTCGGTCGCTCGGTCGCGGCCGGTGAGGGCGTGCTCCCGATCAAGCGCCTCCGAGTCCGGCGCGGCGACGGCACCTACTGCCAGTTCG
>DASUUL010000256.1:0-3023 GCA_036374115.1 Acidimicrobiia bacterium
GACCCTGAACAACGTGGCGTTCGCGCTGCTCCACGTGACCGTGCTCGCGGCGGGAGCCGTCCACGCGCTGCGGCCGGCGGCGCCCGCGACCGTCGACGTGGCGGAGCCGACGCGCGAGGCCGCGTGAGCCGGCGTTCGCGAGCCACGGTCGTCGGCGCGGGTGCGCTGGTGGGCTCGCTCCTGGCGTCGTGCATCGCGCCCGATCCGCTGACGGCGGACGCCGAGCGTCGCGCGCGCGCGGCCGCGGAGCGGTTCCTCGACCGGTACGTGAGCGACGAGGGCCGGGTCGCGCGCCACGACCAGGGCGGCGACACCGTGAGCGAGGGCCAGGCGTACGCGTTGCTCCTGGCGGCCGCGATCGGCGACCGGGCGCGCTTCGAGCTCGTGTGGGCCTGGACCGCGGCGAATCTCCAGCGGCCCGACGGGCTCCTCGCCTGGCACTGGGCCGACGGCAGCGTCGCCGACGCCGAGCCGGCCGCCGACGCCGACCTCGTCACCTCCCGGGCACTGCTCCTCGCCGGCGAGCGCTTCGACGAGCTACGTGACGCCCCGCACCTACACCGAGCAGTACGCGGCGTCGGGCGACGCGGGGTGGGCGGAGGTCGCCGGCACGGGACGCGACCACGTGCGCACGCTGACGCTCGGCGGGCTGCCGCCCGACTGGGCCCATCTCGATCCGGCCGGGGGCGTGCGCCCGGCGCCGCCCCCGGGTGGTGACGAGGCCGGTGCCGGCGACGCGCCCGACCCGGGGGGCCCGACGAAGCTCGGGCTCGACGCCGCCCGGGTGCCGGTTCGCTTCGCCGAGGACTGCGCGCCGGCCGGGCGCGACCTCGCCGCCGCCCTCTGGCCACGGTTGCGATCGCACTCGGCGCGCCATCCGATCGAGCTCGTGGCGGCGGCCGCCGCCGCCGGCGCCGCCGGGAACCGCAAGGCGCGCGACGAGCTCCTCGACGCGGCCGAGCGCCGGGAGCGCCGCGAGCCGTCGTACTACGGGGCCGCCTGGGTGGCGCTCGGCCGGGTGCTGCTCACGACCGACCTGGCGGGTCGATGCCCCGAGAGGTAGCGCCGCGCCGCGCCGCCGAGTCGTGGGGCCCGGGAATCACGGTTCTTCCCGGTAGGTTGGACCAGCCACATGATGCCGCACCAGACGATGATGAGCTTCCGGCGCGATCCGGACGCGCTGCGAGGCAAGCGCCTCGAACGGGCGCTCGTCCGGCGCGTCCTCCGCCTCGCCCGGCCCTACCGGAAGCTGCTCGTCGGGTTCCTGTTCGCGGTGATCGGCGGCGCCGTGGTCACGGCGATCCCGCCCCTCCTCCTCAAGTCGCTCCTCGACACCGCCGTGCCCGAGGCGAACCGAGGCATGGTGACGGTGCTCGCCGCCGGCGCGGTCGGCCTCGCGCTGGGCAGCGCCGCGCTCTCGCTCCTCCAGCGGTACTACTCGGCTCGTATCGGCGAGGGCCTCATCTACGACATGCGGGTGTCGCTCTTCGACCACGTGCAGCGGCTGCCGATCTCGTTCTTCACCCGCACCCAGACCGGCGCGCTCATGTCGCGCCTCAACAACGACGTCATCGGCGCGCAGCAGGCGGTCACGAACACGCTCGGCACCGTCGGATCGAACATCATCACGCTGATCGTGACCCTGTCGTTCATGCTCGCGCTCGAGTGGCGCCTCACGATCCTCACGCTCCTCGTGCTTCCCGCCTTCATCATCCCGGCGCGGCGGATCGGTCGCCGGCTCCAGGCAATCACCCGGGAGGGGATGCAGCTCAACGCGTCGATGAACAACACCATCGCGGAGCGCTTCAACGTCGCCGGAGCCCTCGTGGTGAAGCTGTTCGGTCGCCACGAGCACGAACGCGACGGGTTCTCGCACCGTGCCCGCCGGGTGCGCGACATCGGGCTGACGAGCGCCATCTACTCGCGCGTGTTGTTCGTCGCCCTGGGGCTGGTCGCCGCCGTCGGCACCGCCGTCGTGTACTTCGTCGGCGGGAACCTCGTGATCTCGGGCGCGATCGAGGTCGGCACCATCGCCGCGTTCGTCGTGTACGTGAACCAGATCTACCAGCCGCTCACCCAGCTCACGAACGCCCGCGTCGACGTGATGACCGCCCTCGTGAGCTTCGAGCGCGTCTTCGAGGTGCTCGACTTCCCGCCCCTGGTCGCCCAGCGCCCCGGCGCCGTCGACCTCCCCGACCCCGCGGGTCGGATCGCGTTCGACCACGTGTGGTTCCGGCACCCGCCGGCGGCGCTGGCCTCGCTGGCCTCACTCGAGGAAGGCCTCGTGGTCGCCAACGACGATCCCAGCGCGTGGATCCTGCGCGACGTGAGCTTCACCGTGGAGCCGGGAGAGCTGGTCGCGCTCGTCGGCCCGTCGGGCGCGGGCAAGACGACGACCGCGATGCTCGTGCCTCGCATCCACGACGTGAGCCAGGGTGCGGTCACGTTCGACGGCCACGACGTCCGCGACCTCACCATCGACTCGCTGCGCGACGCCGTCGGCGTCGTGATGCAGGATCCGCACCTCTTCCACGAGTCGATCCGCGAGAATCTGCGCTACGCGCGTCCCGACGCCACCGACGACGAGATCGTGGAGGCGGCGCGGGCGGCGCGGATCCACGACCTCGTGGAGTCACTCCCCGACGGTTACGACACGGTCGTCGGCGAGCGCGGCTACCGGATGTCGGGAGGCGAGAAGCAGCGGCTCGCGATCGCCCGCATGCTGCTGAAGAGCCCGCGGGTCGTCATCCTCGACGAGGCGACCTCCCACCTCGATTCGGAGTCGGAGCTGGCGATCCAGCGCGCCCTCGCCGACGCGCTCCACGGCCGGACGGCACTGGTGATCGCGCACCGGCTGTCGACGATCGTGGCCGCCGACCGGATCCTCGTGATGGACGAGGGCCGCCTCGTGGAGCAGGGAACGCACGGGGAGCTGCTACTCGCGGGCGGCCTCTACGCCGACCTGTACCGCACCCAGCTCGACCGGGCCGCCGAGCCGGCCTGAGCGCAAACATCCCGGCAAG
>DASUUL010000257.1:0-6560 GCA_036374115.1 Acidimicrobiia bacterium
CGATCGGCGAGGTTCACGAAGGCGGTGTTGCACGAGCGCGCGAAGGCGGTGGTGAGGGGGATCGGGCCCAGCGCGTCGCCCTCGGCGTTCACGAACACCTTGCCGTCGACGGTGACGCTGGGTGGACAGTCGATCACCTCCTGCGGCGTGACGCCGGCCGCGAGCGCGGCGGTCGTGGTGACGATCTTGAACGTCGAGCCCGGCGGATACTTGCCCAGCAGCGCGCGGGGAAAGCCGCCGACCGGTCGGCTGACCACCGCGCGAACCGACCCGTCCGAGGTGTCGACCGCGACGAGCGCGGCCGGTTGCGTGGTGTCCGCCAGCGCCTGTTGGGCCGCGCCCTGGATCGCGGGGTCGAGCGTCGTCGCCAGCGGCTCGGGCGCCCGCCCCGGGAAGGTGTGCAGTGTCCGCACGACCGTCTGCCCGGTGAAGTCGCGCACCTCCACCGCGCCCGACGCTTCCCCGGCCAGCTGGTCCTCGAACGTCGCCTGCAGCCCCGAGCGGCCGATGGTGTCACCCGCCCGGTAGCCGGGGCCGAGCTCGGCCGCCTCGGCGGCGCTGGCCGCCCCGACGGTGCCGACCACGTCGGCGAGGTCGAGGGCCGGGCCGTCGAGCGGGCTCCCGTCCGAGCCCAGGATCGGCGCCCGCGGCGGGACCGCGCGCGACGCGACCAGGCGCAGCCCCGGGGCCAGGTCGGGATGGAGCGCGGCGGGCGACCACGCCACGAGCCAGCGCGAGCCGTCCCGCTCCAGCGGCAGGCGGCCGCGGTACCCCCACGCGCCCAACCCGGCCAGTTGCAGGCGGGCGCGGAACGACGCCGCGCCCCGGTCGCCGTCGACGTGCACCCGCCGCAGCTCGAAGCGGGCCTGCGTGATCGAGAGGCCCCCGAAGGCGTCGAGGTACGTGGCGGCGAGCTCGCCCCGCGGCGACGTCACGAGCCGCTGCATCCGCGCCACGTCTCCCTCTTCCCAGGCCGAGAGGTAGCGGTCGACGGTGCGGCGGGCCTCGTCCTCGCCGGGAGCGTCGTCGTCGCCGACGAGGGTGGTGGCGGCGAGTGCGGCGGCGATGATCGCGACCGCGGCCACCAGCGCCGCGGCGGCCCGGCGCCGGCGCAGGCGGCGCTCGCGCCGGGCGTCCGGGGCTCCCCGGAGCCGGACGGGCGGCGGACGGCCGATGCGTGGGTCGGTCCCGCGGGTGTTCGCCACTGCCCTGCCTCGTCGCCGTCGCCGGGTCGTCCTCGGTGTCGTACCCGCGGGGCGAGAGCGCTCAACCGTGGCGCCACGACGACGCACTGCGGGTGGACCGGCTCGGCGCTACCGCATCGCGGCTCGGAGCCCTCGCCGGTACGCACGCGGGAACAGCGCCCGCGCCATCGGTGCGAGCCGCGCGACGCGGGTCGCGTCGAGCTCGAGGCGGCGCCCGCCCAGCCCGGCGATCAGCAGCTGCGCGATCTGGTCGTCGGTGCGGCGCACGGCCTTGGGCGGCAACCGCCCCGGGCCGCCCTCCCTCCGGGTCATCTCGGTCGGGACCCACCCCGGGTACAACACGTGGAGGTGCACGCCGTCGCCGTCGACCTCGAACGACAGCGCCTCCGTGAACACGCTGAGGGCCGCCTTCGACGCCGAGTAGGCCGTCTCGCCGGGCGTGGGGGCGCGTCCCGAGTCCGACGAGACGTTCACGACCGCGCCGTGGCGACGTGCCCGCATGCCGGGGAGCACCGCGAGCGTGCCCGCGACGGGCGCGAAGAAGTTCGTCTCCATCACCTCCCGATAGGGCCGGAGGCCGGCTCCTCCGGGTTCGCCGATGCCGGCGTTGTTGACGAGGACGTCGATGCGGCCGTGCCGGTTCTCGATCTCGTGGAGTGCTGCGGCGAAGCCGTCGGTGTCGCTCACGTCGCAGACGGCGAGGCCGGAATCGGGGGTGTGCCGTTGCAGCTCGTCGGCCACGCCGACCAGCCGCTCGCGCCGGCGGGCGATCGCGGTGACCACCGCGCCGTACCGGGACAGCTCGATCGCCATGCGCCGCCCGAGGCCCGACGACGCTCCCGTGACCACGGCGATCGCTCCGGTGAGCGGAAAGCGCGGAGTCGCTCGGCTCATGCCGCGCTCCTTCCTCGCGAGGTTCGGCTTGCTCGCGAGCATGGCCGATGACGAGGCCCCACGCGCTCCGGTCCGGTCAGTCGAGCACCGCCGGGCCCCACGGTCCGACCTCCTGGCGGAGCCGGTCGAAGCACGCGTCCCGGTGCGGGCATCCCGGGCACGTGACCGGGTCGACGCGTGTCGCACCGCGCGCCGCGAGCGACCAGCAGCGGGCGCAGGAATCGCACCAGTACCGGTCCTCGTAGCCGCTGACCGGGAACACCTGCGCCGACCCGCAGACCGGGCAGCTCGTGATTCGGCCGCCCCCGGCGGACGAATCGCGGAGACCCCAGGTGACCTTCGGGAACATGTCGCCCTCCTCGACTCGTTTCCGGCATCGTCCGTGGTTCGCGACACGGTGACCAGTGCCCAAGGGCCGGACACCGTGGGACCTTGGTCATGCCCCGGTCGGCGTGAGGCCCGCCGGAGAGTGGTGTCGGCGGGGCGCGATGTGGACACCATAGGAGCATGGGTCTCCTCGACAAGCTGAAGGGCGTGAAGAAGCCCGACGAAGGAACGCCGGCGGTCCCGCGTGACGAGCTCGACCGGCGCCTGCTCGCGCTCAACGGCGAGCAGGTCCCGTTCACGGTCAGCGCGAGCGCGGACGCCGACCTCGTCGCAGAATGGAGGATCGTCGACGCGAGCTGGTACGAGGTGTTCGCGAAGGCAGGGCTGGAGAAGTCGCACCGCATCCTTCTCGCGCTCGACGAGGACGCGCACGAGGTGCGCGCCCTCGAGGAGTCGTGGGAGGTGGCGTGGGAGGCGGGGGTGCCGCGGCTGTCGCTGTCGGCGGAGAAGTTCCGCGGTCGCACGCTCGGGAGCAAGCAGTTCGGGAAGGGCTACGCCTTCCGGGGTGTGAACCCGCTCGACTTCGGCCAGGTCTACGAGTACCGCTTCGACGTGTCCGAGATGAAGGACCCGATCGCCGAGACGGTCACGGGCGCAGGCTGGTCGTTCGTGCCGGTCACGTCGAAGGGCAAGCTCGGGAGCTGACGCCCTGGTGCCGTCAGCGGCGCTGCGCGGTCCGGCGGTGCCGCTCGCCCGCGCTCACGGGCGGGGGCGGCGCGGCGATCTCTCGCACGCCGGCCCGGCGGGTGGGCGCGCCGCTCACCGCGACGAGCACGCGGTGGCGTGCCCGCACGAGCGCGGCGCGCGCCAAGCGGACCTGGCGCTCGCGCTGATGCTCGGCGCCGGCTCCCGACGGCCAGTCGCGCCGGAGCGTGGGCATGGCGTCGAGCCCCTCGTCGGGCAGTTGGTCGGCCTCGGCGGGGAGCGGGATGCCGAGCTCGAGGAGGGTGGTGCGGCTGGCGTGCGCGAGCCGCTCCCGCGTGAGCGACGCCCGCAGCCACGCTGCCAGCCGGACGGTGCCCGCTCGTGTCGCGCGTGCGGCGCGCGCCACGTGGATGCCGATGAACGTCGCCAGGCGCCGGACCCGCCGCTTGACCGCCGCCCGCAGCGACCAGCGCGGGCTGGCCGAGAGCTGCTCGACGCCGTGCTCGGAGTCGACCACGGCCACCGCCAGCAGCGAGAACGCCGCCACGAGGAACGCGAAGAAGAGGGCGGTGAGCAGTCCCCGGGCGTCCGCCCAGCCCGAGACGGCCTGCCCGAGCACGAGCAGAGCAACGATCGCGCCCGCCGCCAGCACTGCGACGCCGCCCAGATGGCGTGCCATCCCGAAACGCTACCCAGGTGAGGCCCCGCGGGCACGACCGGTCCGGGTGCCCCCTGACCGGGCGGGGGATCGGTGGTCGTGCACACTGGTCGCGAACGCGGGCGCGCCTATGAGCTTTCGACACCGACGGCCATCCGCCGAATCGGCGAGGATCGACGCGCAGCGGTGGGAGCGCGTCCGTCACCTCGTGGAGCCGCACGAGCGGCGGATCTGCACCAGCCCGGTGCAACGGGTCGGGCCCCGGCCGCGCCGGGGCCCCGCCGCCGGCGAGTCGCCCACCGGCGTCGTCCTCCTGAGCGACCGCGCGCTCTACGCCGCCTTCGCCGACGCCTGGCTCATGGGGGAGGCGACCGTCCGCATCCCGCTGGGGGCCATCGACAACGTCGAATGGCGCGACCCGCGCCGCCTCGGTGTGCAGTTCCGCGTGCAGGGCGGAGACAAGGGGTTCCTCGTCGTCGACATCCTCCGCACCCGCCTCGCCGAGGGGCGCCTCCACGACGAGCTGCGCGCCCAGCTCGCCCGGTTCCACGAGGAGCGCGAGGCCGAGGGGTTCTGGCAATGGTGACCCGATCGCGTCAGCGGATCTGGCGGCCCTCGAGATAGCCGATGTCGAGCAGCTCGGCGGGGAGCTCCCGGCGGCGCAGCTCGTCGGCGAACGGCTCGACCCCGAGCGCGCTCGTGACAGGCGGGAGCCAGTCGTCGTGGTGGCACAGCGCGACCTGCGACGGCTGGAGGAGCTCGACCTCGTCGGCCACGAACTGGGCGAGCGATCCCTGGTAGGGGTCGCCGTCGCGGTTGGGGCGCCCGACCGCGGCGAGCAGCGCCACGTCGGGACGGAGCTCGTTGAGCAGCGGCGTCCAGCAACCGGCGGAGTCCTGCCAGAGCACGGAGCCGGAGGGGGTCTCGACGAGGAAGAGGAGCGGGCCGCCGTCGCCGCGGGCGTGGGGGCCCGATTCCAGGTGCTCGAGCACCTCCCGCTCGTCGAACCACGGTGCGAGCGTGTCGGCGAGCCGGCGGTCGCGCTCGTGCTGGGGCACACCGAGGTCGCCGTGGTTCTCGGTGGTGGCGTCGAGCGGGCCCAGGCACCACAGGCAGGTGTGCAGGCTCGGGAACACGCGCACGCGGATGTCGTCGCCGAGGAGCAGCGGCTCGCCGCCGGCGACCCATGTCAGCTGCTCTTCGGGCGTTCCCGCCTCCACGAGCATGCGCACGGTCTCGTAGGAGCCGACCACCTGCGCGCCCGTCTGCGCCGCGATGCGCTCCACACCCCAGAGGTGGTCGAAGTGGGAGTGGCCCACGAGCACGTGGTCGGCGCGCTCGATCTCGTCGAGGCGCAGCCCGACCGGCGGCGCCGAGGGCACCCGCTCGATGTACCCGTCGAGGAAGATCACGGTGTCGTCGACCGTGAGGCGGTAGGTGGCGGTGCCGAGCCAGTCGAGCGTGGTCGCCATCAGCCGGTGCACACCGCGGCGCGGCTGGAGATGCCGATCGAGCGGCGGCCCTCGCGGATCGGGTTCAGGTCGCGCCCGTTGGTGAGATAGCAGAAGGAGAGGCCGCTCTCGGGGTCGGCCCACGCCACCTGGCCGCCGGCGCCGTTGTGGCCGAACGTGCGCGGCGACTGCGTGTGCCCGAACCCGCGCCGGTTGGCGTCGCCGTCGTCGCCGGCGACGATCACGCCCAACGCCCGGTTGGCGGGCACGCCGAACAGCGGGTCGACGAACGTGTTGCGCACCCGGCCGGTCGCGTCGGCGAGCACGTCCTCGTCCCAGAGCCCGCCGGGGTTGTGCAGCAGCGCCTGGTAGAACAGCGCGACCGTGGCTGCGTTCGCGATCCCGCCGCCACCGGGCACGCCGACGGCGCGCACATCCGGTCGGTTGAACGCCAGCAGCGCTTCGTCGGTCACCTCGGTGACCGGGAGCTCCGGCACGCCGAACACCGCCTCGAGCTCCTCGGGTGTCGCGGGCTCGCCGCACAGCACGAGGTCGGCCACGTCGCCCTGGTCACCGGCGGCGATGCCGAGCATGCGGGGCAGCCCGAGCGGCGCGGTGACGCGCTCGTGGAGGAAGTCGCGGTAGTCGCGACCGGAGATGCGCTCGACGAGCTCGGCCAGCACCCAGTGGGCGGAGGTCGCGTGGTACTCGGTGGCGGTGCCCGGCTCCCAGTTGAGCCGCCACCGGGCGAAAGCCTCGAGGCGGCGGTCGCGGTCGCCCCAGTCGGGCGGGCCCAGCGGCGCCCGCGGGAACCCCGACGTGTGGAGCAGCACCTGCTCCACGGTCACGGCGTCCTTGCCGTTGGTGGCGAACTCGGGGATGTAGTCGGCGACCGGGCGGTCGACGGCGAGTGTTCCCTCGCCGATGAGCAGCCAGGCCGCGCCGGCCACGAACGCCTTGGTCGTGGAGAAGATCGTGTAGCGGGTGCCGGGCCCGGCCGCGCCGGCGGTCTCGAAGGCGGCCAGTCGCCCGTCGCGGGCAAGCGCGAACTGGCACGAGGGGAGCAGCCCGGCGTCGATCTCGCGGTGCACGCGGGTGCGCAGGGCGTCGAGTCGCTCGGCGTCGACGCCCAGTGACTCCGGGCTCACGACCGAGGTCACGGTCACGCCCGCACGCTAACCCCTCGATCGGGCGTACGCTGGCGCGACCGTGCCGCCGAGCGAGGGAGCGATTCGATGCCCGACGTCACCGGTCCCCATCACGCCGCGCTCACGGTCACCGACATCGAGCGCAGCCTCGCCTGGTACACCGACCTGCTCG
>DASUUL010000258.1:0-6646 GCA_036374115.1 Acidimicrobiia bacterium
GATGAACCCCGGCAGCGGCACCTTGGGGTCGGCGGTGAGGTCGTAGGTGACCCGGGTGCCGTCGTCGTCGGCGTCGAACGCGTAGCGGCCGTCGAGCTGGCGCAGCATGTCGCTCTCCACGAGCGTCCAGGTGAACGCGCCCGGGGCCTCGGCGTAGTCGTAGGCCAGTACGTAGCGCGTGCTGCGCCCCATGGCGGCGGCCCGGTACTCGACCTTCACGGCCCGACCCCCGGCGTCGCGCTCGAGGACCGTCACCTGCTTCACGTCCTTGGCCCACCCCGGATAGCGCTCGAAGTCGCCGGCGATCTCGAAGCAGCGCTCCGGCGGGGCGTCGATGCGAATGCGCTCGTTGGCGGTCTCGGCCACCGGGTCTCCTTACCTCTCACCGCTCGCCGTGCGGGCACGACGAGGTCCCGTGCCGGGCTCCTTGCGTGGAGGGTACGTCCCGTGACGGGCGCCCCACAGTCCCACCAGTCCGAGGGGAAGCATAGGGACCAGGACCCCGAACGGGTTGGCCGCACCCGTCGCCGCCGCCACGAGGACCGACACGCCCACCGCCGTGAGCAGGTGGACCTGCACGCGCCGGGGCGCCGACCCCTGCAGGAAGAAGAGGCTCGCGACCACGATGTCGTCGCCACGGGTGGTGCGGGCGACGGCCTTGGCGAAGGCGTACACCCACACCGGGATCGACACCGCGAACAGCACGAGCGCGACGCCGACAGCGACGTCGTCGAACGCGTCGACCCCGAGCGCCGCCGGTACGGCCGTGAGCACGAAGATGCCGTTGCCGACCCACGACGACCAGACGATCGCGGCGCCCTTCACGGGTGCGAGGCTACGTCAGCGTCGGTCGAGGTCGACCAGCGACCCGAGGTCGCCCGCGGCCAGCGGCGCGAGACGCTCGGCGAGGCGGTCATAGGAGAAGTGCCGTTCGGCGCGGCGGCGCGCCGCCTCCCCCATCGCCGCCCGCACCCCCCCGTCGGCGAGGAGGCGGCCGAGGGCCTCCCGCAGCGCCGGGACGTCGCGGGGCGCCACGACCAGGCCGGTCTTGCCGTCGACGACCGCTTCGTGCGACCCGCCGCTGCGACCGGCGACCGCGGGCACGCCGGCGGCGGCGGCCTCGAGGAAGACGATGCCGAAGCCCTCCGCCTCGAGCCCGCCCCAGCGCTCGCGGCACGGCGTCGCGAACACGTCCGCACAGGCGTAGAGCTCCGGCAGGGTGCTGTCGGGTACGCGCCCGAGGAAGTGCGTGCGGGGGGCGACGCCCGACCGCTGCGCCCGCGCCTCGAGCCGGCGGCGGTCGCGCCCGGCGCCCGCGACGACGAGCTGCACCGTCGGCTCGAGCCCGGCGACGGCGTCGATGAGCACGTCGAAGCCCTTGCGCGGTACCAGTCGGCTCACCCCGAGCACCACCGGTCGCGAGGGATCGAGCCCGAAGCGGGTACGCGCCCGCACTCGCCCTTCGGGGGTGAGCGGCCGGAAGCGGTCGGTGTCGACGCCGGGAGGGATGACGACGCCCCGCAGCGGAGCCCGGGCCGCGCGCGCCGCCTCCCGCGCCGGGTAGCTCCCGGCGGCGACGATCCCGGCGGCGCCGCGCAGCACGCGCCGGGCGAGGTGGGCCGTCCCGGGGAGGCGGCCGGGCACGGTGATCTCGGCGCCGTGCGTGACCACGACGTACCGTGCGGCACGGAGCCGCGGCGCGAGCCACCCGAGCGGCAGCATCGGGTCGACGAACACCACGGTCGCGCCGACCTCACCCGCGAGCGCCTCGATCCGCCGCGTCAACGTCGCCGTCGGCAGGAGCATCTTCTCGCGCACGCGCTCGACGCGGTACGGCTGGGCGGCGTCGAAGGCGCCATCACCGTCGAACGGCGTCGTGAGCACGGTCGTCTCGGCAGGTGGGAGCCGGCGCCACAGCTCGTAGAGGTACGACTGGATCCCCCCGGTCTTGGGCGGGAAGTCGTTCGTGACGAGCAGCGACGGCACGCGCGTCAGGCCGGCGCCGTCTCGGCGCGGTGGCGGGGATCGAGGGGGGCATGGCGGCCGATGCCTCCGCGCAACACGACCAGACCGAGGATCGCGAGCCCGGCCGCGGCGGCGAACGATCCCCGGTAGCCGGCGAGCTCGGCGACACCGCCGAGCATGAGGGCGCCGACGCCCTGCGACAGGTCGAAGAAGCTGCTGAACGTGCCGACCACCGATGCCCGCTCGCCGTCGGGAGCGGCGCTGAGCGCGAGCACCAGCAGCGCGGGATAGAGCAGCGACATCCCGGCCGCGAACACGGCCGTGCCCAGGAGCAGCCCGACCGGGCTGCGCCACGCCGCCATCACGCCCATCCCCAGGGCGGTGAAGACCAGTGCGCCGGTCCCGGCCCGGCGCGCGCCGAGGATGTCGGGCAGGCGTGCTCCCACGATCCGCACGCACAGCACCAATCCCCCGTAGAGGAGGAAGATCGTCTCGCCACCCCCCATCCCGATGTCGTCGGCATAGAGGCGCACGAACGCCACGAACGACGCCAGGCCGGCGAGGCCGAGGAAGAGCACGAGCCCGGGCAGCAACGCCGCCCGGTTCCACAGTGGGCCGCTGGGCGGCGGGCCGGGCGGGCGCTCGACCTCCGCCGTTCCCGTCCCCAACAGCGCGGCGACGGCGGCGACGGCCGCGGCGACGACGAACACGACGACGTAGCGGTCGTCGCCGAGGACGGCCTCGCCCAGCGCCGGGCCGGCGGCGAGCCCGCCGTAGATCGACACCGACCAGTAGCTGAGCGCCTCGCCCCGGCGTGACACGGGCGCGAGATCGGTGATCATCGTCGCGGCGCCGACGAAGAACGCCGCCTCGCCGGCACCGGCGAGGAGCCGGATGCCCACGAGGTACGGCAGGGCCGCGACGGCACCCGAGACGGCCGTCGTGACCGCGACGACGAGCGCGCCGCCGATGATGAGGACCCGGCGGCCGATGCGGTCACCGAGCCGGCCGGCGTACGGCCGCAACAGCACCGCGCCGATGAAGAGCGCGCCCACCGCGATGCCGACCGCGGCGGCGCTGCCGTCGAGACGATTCTCGACGTACAACGGCAGCACCGGGAGGAGCATGCCGATTGCGGTGAAGTACAGCAGCCCGGCAGACACGACGAGCAGGAAGCGGGCGGTGAGCAGCGGCTCGCGTCGTCCGTCCATCAGCCGTCGGCGGCGCGAGCGTGCGCGACCGCCTGCTCGAACGTCGCCCGCTCCTCGATCATGCGGCGGTACTGCATCACCTGGCGGGGCCGGCGGAAGCCCAGCGCCCCGACGAGACGGCCGGCGCGTCCGAACAGCGCGACGAAGCGGCGCTCCTCGGTCGTGCCGTGGGCGATCTCGATGTCGTCGTCGGGGCCGACGTCGCCGACCGTCTGGATCTTGATTCCGTACTGGTCGGACCAGACGAACGGAACCGGCGCGAAGGGGACGGCGCCATCACCGGCGAGCAGCGCCTGCGCGGCGTGCACTCCCTGCTCGGTGGCGTTGGTCCAGTGCTCGAGGCGCATCGGCCGGCCGTCGAAGAGCGGGTTGGGCCAGCGGGCGACGTCGCCGGCGGCCACGATGCCGGGCGCCGCCCGGCACGCGGCGTCGCACACGAGGCCGTCGTCGAGCTCGAGGCCGGACCCCTCGAGCCAGCGGGTCTCGGGGAACACGCCGATCCCCACGACGACGACGTCCGCGTCGATGGCGGTGCCGTCGGCGAGGCGGACCCGCTCCACCCGATCGGAGCCGTCGAAGCCCGCGACCATCGCGTTGCAGCGCAGCGCGACGCCGTGATCGCGATGCAGCTCGCCCAGGACGCCGCCGAGCACGGGACCGAGACCGCGCACGAGCGGCACGGGGAGCGCCTCGAGCACGGTCACCTCGAGGCCGCGGCCGCGGCACGTGCTCGCCACCTCGCTGCCGATGAACCCGGCGCCCACCACGGCGACGCGCGGCTCACGGTCGAGCTCGGCCCGGATGGCGAGACTGTCGTCGACGGTGCGCAGGGTGAAGATGCCGTCGAGCGGCGGCGTGCCCGGCAGTTCCCGGGGCGTCGAGCCGGTGGCGACAACGACCCCGTCGCAGGCCAGCTCCTCGCCGTCGTCGAGCTCCACCACCCGATCGGCGAGGTCCAGGTGCGCCGCCCGCCGCCCGAGGCGCCACTCGAGTGCGAGCTCGTCGTAGGGCTGGCGCCGCAGTGCGAGCTGATCGGGCTCGACGGTGCCGGCGAGCAGCTCCTTCGAGAGGGGCGGTCGGTCGTAGGGCCGGTGCGGCTCGGCGCCGACCATCGTGAGGTGTCCGTCGTAGCCCTCGTGGCGCAGGGCCTCGGCCGCCCGCAACCCGGCGAGCGACGAGCCCACCACGACCACCGATCGCAGCCCGGGCTCCGCCTGCATGCGCGGCGACGCTAGTGCGGGTGGGGAACTCGCCCGAATCCTGACTCCGGCGTCATACTTGGCGACCCGGCCGACCCGATTTCGAGGTGCCGCATGTCCCCGAGCGCCACCAGATTCCCCGGCGACGGTCCGGCCGTCGACGTGAGCGGACGGCCGCTGGGCCTGCGCCCCGTCGACCTCGATCGCTTCCTCCACCCGCGGACGGTGGCGGTGATCGGCGCGTCCGAGGCAGCGCGGAAGCCGAATACGGCGATGACGCGCAAACTCAAGGGCTGGGCCGACCGCAACGGCGCCGCCTTCCACCCCGTGCATCCGAAGTACGAGACGGTCGTGGGCGAGCGCTGCTATCCGACGATCTTCGACGTGCCCGGTGACGTCGACCTCGCGGTGATCCTCACCGGCAAGGCGGTCGACACCTTCGAGGAGGTCGTCCAGCGCAAGGCCGCGTTCGCGGTGATCTTCGCCGCCGGGTTCTCCGAGATCGGTACCGAGGGCGAGGCGCTCGAAGCCCGCCTCGCCGAGCTCGTGCGCAGCGCCGACACCCGCCTGCTCGGGCCCAACACCAACCTCAACGCGTTCGAGGACTTCCGCGACGACCTGAGCGGACCGTCGATCGCGCTCGTCACCCAGAGCGGGCACCAGGGCCGGCCGGTGTTCCAGGGCCAGGAGCTCGGCATCCGCGTCACCCACTGGGCGCCCACAGGCAACGAGGTCGACCTCGAGTTCGCCGACTTCGTCCGCTACTTCGCCGACCAGCCCGAGGTGGGGGTGATCGCGGCGTACGTGGAGGGATTCAAGGACGGGCGGTCGCTCATGCTCGCCGCCGACCACGCCGCCCGCGCCCGCAAGCCCATCGTGGTGGTCAAGGTCGGCCGCACCGACGAGGGGCGGGCGATGGCCAAGGCCCACACGGGCCACCTCACCGGGTCCGACGCGGTCACGTCGGCGGTGTTCCGCCAGTTCGGTGTCACGCGGGCGGAGGGGCTCGACGACCTCCTCGACACCGCGGCCGCCTTCGCGCGCACGACGCCGCCGGCGGGCGACGGCGTGTGCGTCTACGCCATCTCCGGCGGTACCGGCGCGCACATGACCGACATGATCGCCGCCGCCGGGCTCCGCCTCCCCGAGCTGACGGGCGCGACCCAGAGCGCGCTCCACGACGGCCTCATCCCCTCCTACCTGCGAGTCTCGAATCCCGTCGACTGCGGCGGGCCCCCCGTCGCCGATGCGCGCGGCCGCCGCATCCTCGACACGATCCTCGCCGACCCGAACGTCGACGTGCTGGTGGTGCCGATCACGGGCGCGGTCGCCACGTTCAGCGAGCCGTTCACCCGCGACCTCGTGGAAGTCGCGCAGACGACCGAGACGCCCGTCTTCGTCGTGTGGGGTGCACCGCCGGGCACCGACGACACGTACTACCGGCGCCTGCTCGACGGCGGCCTCCCCGTCTTCCGCAGCTTCGGCAACTGCGTGAAGGCGTTGGACGCGTGCCTGCGCTACTGGTCGTTCGCTCGCTCGTACCGGTCGCCGTTCGACCGCGCTCCGCTCGAGCCCCTCCCCGCCGCGGACGCCGTGCGCGAGCTGCTCGGTCGGGCCGGGCCCGGCGGCACGCTCTCCGAGCATGCCTCGAAGCAGGCGCTCGGGGCATACGGGATCCGACCGAGCCGCGACGTGTTGTGTGCGAGCACCGACGAGGCCGTGGCCGCCGCGGGCGAGATCGGGTTCCCGGTCGTCATGAAGGTCTCGTCGCCGGTGCTCACCCACAAGAGCGAGCTCGGGCTCGTGCAGGTGGGCGTCGGCTCGCCGGGCGAGGTGCGGACCGCGTTCGACGAGCTGGTCGCCAACGCACGCGCCCATGCCGGCGACGCCGACGTCGACGGCGTCCTCGTGTGCGAGATGGTCACCGGGGGTGTGGAGACCGTCGTGGGAGTGTCGCGCGACGACCTGTTCGGCCCGGTCGTGATGGTGGGCCTCGGCGGTGTGCTCGTGGAGGTGCTCGGGGACGTGACGTTCCGGGTGCCGCCGTTCGGGCGCCACGATGCCGAGGCGATGCTGCGCGAGCTGCGAGGATTCCCACTGCTGGAGGGGGTCCGCGGCGCGCCGCCGGCCGACCGCCGGGCATTGGTGGACGTGATCATGCAGGTACAGCGGTTGGCCCTCGATCTCGCCGACGACATCACGGAGCTCGACGTGAACCCACTCGTGGTGCTCCCCGACGGCGAGGGTGCGATCGCACTGGACGCATTGGTG
>DASUUL010000259.1:0-8564 GCA_036374115.1 Acidimicrobiia bacterium
ACAGCAGCAGCAGCGACGACCCCGCCGGGAAGGACAGGACCACGGCCATGGAGCTCCGGCACCTCGACACCCTGCTGGCGATCGCAGAGGAGGGTTCGTTCACCGCCGCCGCCGACGTACTCGCGACGGTCCAGTCGAACGTGTCCGAACAGGTCCGCCAGCTCGAAGACGAGCTCGGGGCGCCGCTGCTGGTCCGCAGCCGGCGGGGGGCGACACCGACCGAGTTCGGCGCCGTCGTGCTCGAGCGGGCCCGGCGAGTGCGGCGCGAGCTGGAGGCGATGCGGGCCGACCTCTCCATGCTCCAGGGACTCCAGGCCGGCCACGCCAGCCTCGGCGTGGTGGGCACCGCCAGCCGGTGGCTCGTCCCCGCGCTCGTGGCCGACCTGCGCCGGATCGCCGCCGGCGTGCACCTGCGGGTGAACGAGGCGGCGTCGGAACGGCTCTTCACCGAGGTCGCGACCGGTCAGCTCGCCCAGGCCGTCATCACCGAGCCCGTCACCGACCGCCGCCTCCAGCTGGAGCACCTCCTCGACGAGGAGCTCGTCGGCCTGGTCGCGGCCCGGGGCGCCGACCTGGGCCCGGAGCCGGTCTCGCTCGGGCGCCTGGCCGAGGAGCCGCTGATCCTGCCGCCGCCCGACAACCCGCTGCGACGGGAGGTCGAGGCCGCGGCCGCGTCCGACAGCATCGTGCTCTCGGTGCCGATCGAGGTCGAGGGCATCCGGCTCATCGCCGACATGGTCGCCGCCGGCGGCGGCGTGGCCGTGCTCCCCGAGACCGCGATCCCGCCCGAGCTCCCCGACGTCCGGCGGGTGTCGCTCCGCGGCGTCCCGCCGCGGCGCCTCGGCCTCGTGACCGCCCGCGACGCGCAACTCTCGCTCGCCGACCGGGCGGTGCGCGACAGCGTGCTGCGACTCGTCGTCCGCCAGCGCGAGCTGGCGGCGGGGTAGCGTGCTGACATGTCCGACGAGCGGCGCCCGCAACGCCAGACCCGCCAGCTTCCTCCGGCGCGGATCATCGTCGCCGCCATCATCGGCGTGCTCCTGCTGTGGTTCGCGATCATCAACCGCCAGCGGGTGGAGATCGACTTCATCGTCTTCGAGCGCGACGCCCGCCTGATCTACATCATCATCGGCTCGGCGGTGCTGGGAGCGATCGCGGGCGCCTTGCTGCGCCGGCGCCGGGAGCGCCGGGAGCGCCGCCGCAACCGCGACTGAGGCCGCCGAGCGGCAGCGAGCCCGATCAGCGCGGTGCCAGGCGCAGACGGGCGCCGGCCACGACGTACTCGACCGGCTCGCCGTCGACGTCACCTTCGAGGCGGTCGATCCCGGGCCCGACGTCATGACGCTGCTCGAGCTTCACTCGCCCTGCGCCCGCCCACCCCAGCTCCACCCATCCCTCGCCGGCGGCGACCTCCTCGCCGCCGAGCAACCCGGCGAAGAACCCCAGCGTCGCGGGCAGCGACGGCGTCGCGACCACGACCCGGCGCAGGTATCCCCGCTGCACTCCGGGCGGGCGCGGCTCGGGCCACCAGCGGGGGTGCCCGTCGGGCCCGTGTCGGCGGACGTGGTCGAGGAGGTCCGCCTTCGAGGCGAACTCGTGGTGGGCCTCGGCGAGCTGCACCACGGTGCCGTGTGCCTCGCGGGGGTGGAGGAACGCCTCCTTCCACTCCGGGTCGGACATGTCGATCCCCACCGGCGCGAACCCGGCCGTGCGCACCCGCTCGAGGGCGGCGACGAGGTCGGGCACCTTGAACGTCAGGTGGTGCGGCCCGTCCCCGTTGCGGTCGAGGAAGCGGGCGAGGAAGTCGTTGCGGTGGGTGTCCCACGGTTCGAGCAGCTCGACGGTCATGCCCTCGGCGGCGTCGCCCAGCCGCACCTGCATCGGACGGAAGCCCGGCCCCTGGCCGCCGAAGAGCACGATGCCGCCGAGATCGCCGACGAGCACGTCGAGGGCGGGGCCGACATCGCCCGTCGCGAGCGCGACGTGATCGAGGTCCACCGGTCGATCTACGTGGGGACGGGCGCGCCCCGGCCGGCGCGGGTGAATGTGCGGGCGAGCCCGTAACCGACACCGAGCACGGCGAAGCCGGCCACGGCGTCGAGGACGTAGTGGTTCCCCGTCAACACGATCGCCAGCACCGTGCCCACCGGGTACAGGACGAACAGCACCTTGACCCAGTCGCGGCGGGCACGCGGGACGACCACACACGCACACCACAATGCCCACACGCAGTGCACGCTCGGCATCGCCGCGAACTGGTTGGAGATCTTGCTCACGGCGCCGGAGTTGAACGACCAGAAGGTCGGGTACTTCGCCAGCGTGTCGACGAAGTCGTAGTCGGCCGGCAGGAGGCGCGGAGGCATCAGCGGCCAGGTGATGAAGCCGATCAGCGCCAAGCCGGTGCTGATCGCGAGCGTGTTGCGCCAGCGCGGGTAGTCGTCGCTCCACCGGCGGAACAGGTAGATGCCGACCCCTGCGGTTACCACGAAGTGCAGCGACCCGTAGAAGTAGTTCATCGCGATGATGAGCGGCCGGAAGTGCAGGGCCCAGTCTTGGAGCACTTCTTCGTGGTTGATGCCCAGCGACTTCTGCAGGCTGATGAGCTCCCGGGCGTTCTCGTACGCCTCCTGCGCGCCACCCTCGTTGGCGTTCCGGATCGCGGAGTAGATCATGTAGAAGGCGATGATGGCGATGATCTCGACCCACCAGTACAGGTACCGGCCGTCGCGCAGACGCCGGCCTCCGGGGAAGCGGTTCCGGAGCGGGGGAGCAGTCTCGTCGGAGATGCTCATGTGCCGGAGTCGGAGCCGGGTCGCGAGGTCGGTGGCCGGTCTGCGTTCCCTCGGCGGTGGCGGTGCCCGACCGCGAACGCGGGTGCACCGAGGAAGCTGACCAGCAGCATCATGGCGTACCAGAGGAGCCCGATCGCCACCGCCCGACCGTTCGACACGCCGAGCGGGGCGAGGAACAACACGAGCATGCCTTCGCGAACGCCGAGGCCGCCCAGTGAGATCGGGATCACCTGGGCCATCGCGACCGCGGGCGCGAAGGCGACGACGGCCGCCGTCGGAACCGAGACTCCGAGCGTGCGCGTCGCGAAGTAGACGACCGCCACCGTCGAGAGCTGGTACACGACGGCGGCGCCGAGCACGCCGCCGGCCTGACGGGGCTGGCGCCGGAGGCGGTCCACGCCCACGTGCACCGCGCCGATGAAGCGCATCCAGTTGTCGTGGTCGCGGAACCGCCCCGCGAGTCGGGGATGGGCGGCAAGCACGAGGATCACGACCAGGGCCAGCAGCGTGGCGCCGGCGATGGCCAGCGCGATCCAGGCGTGGTCGACGTCGACGAGCGACGGCCGGAGCAGGAACCCGACGAACACGATCAGCGGCAGCGCAACGAACCCGGTGAGCCGCTCGAGCACGACCGAGGCGAACGAGACCTGTCCCGAACCGGTGGTGGTGGTGGCGCGGCTGACGCGGAGTACGTCGCCGCCGATGGTGGACGGCAGGACGTTGCCGACGAACTGGCCCGCGAAGTAGTGCGACACGAGCGTGCGCAGGGGGACGTGGGTGTCGAACACCGTCAACACGCGTTGCCAACGCCACGCCGAGAGCACGATCCCGATACCGGCCGACAGGATCCCGAGGGCGAAGAAGACCAGCGTCGAGAGGTGCGGGTGCTCCGGGAGGAGGTTGGCGAAGTCGATCTTCGTCACCAGGTATGCGAGCAGCACGACACTGCCCACCAGGCGCAGCCAGAGGGTCCACGGGGCGCGGCGCGCGGGGGCCGTCTCGGTCACCGCCATCGTCGTAGCCTACCGGGGCAGGACGTTCTGCCAGGCTGCGGAAGGGGCTCGGGTGCGGGTGACGGTCGACGACGGCACGGCCCTGGAAGTGCGCGAAGCGGGCACGGGCCCGGCGCTCTTCCTGGTCCATGGTTTCGGCGGTGCCAAGGAGGACTTCGCCGACCACCTCGACGCGCTCGGCCGTCGGTCGCGGGTTGTGACCTTCGACCACCGTGGCCACGGCGAGAGCGACGCCCCCACCGACCCGGCCGCCTATTCCCTCGACCGGCTCGTCGCCGACGCGCTCGGTGTCGCCGACGCCCTCGGCGTGGAGCGCTTCCGCCTGCTCGGGCACTCCATGGGCGGGATGGTCGCGCAGCGTCTCGTGCTCGCCCACCCGGAGCGCGTCGAAGCGCTCGTGCTCATGGACACCGCGCCCGGGCCGGTCCCCGGCCTCGATCCCGACGTGGTCGAGCTGGCCGCCGCGATCTGTCGCGACGAGGGCAAGGAGGTCCTCAAGCCACTGCTCGACGAGGCGGCCACGCTCGAGACGCCGAGCAACCTGCGCGTCCGGCGGGAGCGGCCCGGCTACGTCGAGTTCTGCGACGCCAAGTGGGACGCCCTCTCGCCGGTGATGTGGGCGGCGATCGTCGTCGAGATGGTGCGCCGTCCCGACGAGCTCACCCGCCTCGCCGGCGTCGCCTGCCCGACGCTGGTTCTCGTCGGCGAGGAGGACCGTCCGTTCCTCGCCGCGTCGCGAGCGATGGCGTCGACCATCCCGGGCGCCGAGCTCGTCGTGATCCCCGACGCCGGCCACTCGCCTCAATTCGAGAACCCCGGCCCGTGGTTCGACGCCCTCGACGGGTTCATCCGGCGAGTCGCCGCCGGCGCGACCCGCGCAGTGGTGTGAACGAGACCATCGAAGCCGACGGCGGCCGCCTCGCGGCCGAGGTGCTCCGGCGCCACGACGTCGACACCGTGTTCACGCTCTCCGGTGGCCACCTGTTCCCGCTCTACGACGGGTGCGTCAAGACCGACATCCGGCTCGTCGACACGCGCCACGAGCAGACGGCCACGTTCGCAGCCGAGGGTTGGGCGAAGGTGACGCGCCGGCCCGGCGTCGCCGCGCTCACCGCCGGGCCCGGGGTCACGAACGGCGTGAGCGCGATGACCGCCGCGTGGATGAACGGGTCGCCGATGCTCGTCATCGGCGGGCGCGCCCCGCAGATGCGGTGGGGGGCGGGCTCGCTGCAGGAGCTCGACCACGTCCCGATCGTGGCGTCGATCACCAAGCATGCCGCGACGATGGCCACCCCCGAGCGAATCGTCCCCGGCATCGACGACGCGCTCTGCGCCGCGCGATCGCCACACCGGGGCCCGGCGTTCGTCGACATCCCGCTCGACGCCTGGGGGGTCGCCTCCGCCTCGCTCCCCGAGGCGCGCCGCGAGGCGGCGCTGGCGGGCGGCGCGCCCGCGACCGACGACATCGCCGCCGCGGCCCGGCTGCTCGCGGGCGCCGAGCGCCCGGTGATCGTGGTCGGCGGCGACGTGTTCTGGGCTCGGGCCGAGGAGTCGCTCCGGGCGCTGGTGGAGACGGGGCGCCTCCCTGCGTTCGCGAACGGGATGGGTCGCGGGCTGCTCCCCGCCGACCACGAGCTCTCCTTCTCGCGCGCCCGCCGCGCCGCACTCGAGGGGGCCGACCTCGTCGTCGTCGCCGGGACACCCCTCGACTTCCGGCTCGCATTCGGCTCGTTCGGCGAGGGCGTGCCGGTCGTGCACCTCTGCGACGCCCGCGACAACGTGAGCACCAACGTCGAGCTGGCGGCGAGCACCGCCGGCGACCTCGACCGCACCCTGGTCGAGCTCGCCGAGGCCGTCGCCGTCGCTCCGGGCCGCTCCGACCACGACCGCTGGCTGCGGAGGCTCCGGGAGGAGGAGGACCGCCTGCGCGCCGGTGAGGAGGACGCGCTCGCAGCCGACGCGTCGCCCATCCGCCCGTCCCGCGTCTACGGGGAGCTCCGCCGGAGGCTCGACCGCGACGCCGTCGTGATCGGCGACGGCGGCGACTTCGTGTCGTACGCGGGCAAGTACGTCGACACGTACACACCCGGGTGCTTCCTCGACCCGGGGCCCTACGGCTGCCTCGGCATGGGCGCCGGCTACGCCCTCGCCGCCGGGCTGGCCGTCCCCGGGCGCCAAGTGGTCGCGCTCTTCGGCGACGGCGCCATCGGCTTCTCGCTCGGCGACCTCGACACGCTCGTCCGCCACGACGTCGACGTCGTCGCCATCGTGGGCAACAACGGCATCTGGGGACTCGAGAAGCACCCGATGCAGATGATCTTCGGCTACGACGTGGTCGCCGACCTGCGCCCAGGGACCCGCTACGACGAGATTGCCACCGCGCTCGGCGCCCACGGCGAGCTCGTCACCGAGCCCGACGAGGTGGGTCCGGCGCTCGACCGCGCGTTCGCGACCAGAGGCCTCTCCCTCGTGAACGTGCTCACCGATCCCGCCGACGCCTACCCGCGGTCGAGCAACCTGGGGTAGCGCTCACCCGAGATCGTCGAGCGCGTCGGCGAAGCACGGCCGCCACTCACCGCTCTCCTTGCGCAGTGGCAACTCGAACTTTTCGTCGTCGTCGAGGCTGTCGGCGTCGAAACCGACGGTCGCGCTGTCGCCGTCGATGTCGACGTCGAAGGGATTCACCTGGTAGCCGGAGACGAGCTCGCGCCCGTAGAAGACGGCGAGGAAGGCTTCCAGGTCGGCAGGCGAGGTGTCGCGCCGGTCCGCCGAGCACAGCTGTGCGAAGGCGGACTCGAACCGGCCGTCGTCGACGGCGGCGAGGAACTCGTTGGCGGAGTCGATCGGCGGCTTGATCTTGGTCACGAACAGGGTCGTGCCGGTGATCCCGAGTGCCAGGATGACGGCCAACAGCGCGCCGAGCACCCAGGGCCACTTCCGCCGGCGACGCGGTCGTTCGGCGGGGCCGGGGTACGGCGTTCCCCACTCCGGCGGTGCGGGGAACCCCGCGGGCGCCGCGGGTGCGGACGACCCCGGTGGGGACGATCCCGGTGGGGACGGCGGAGGTGGAGACGAGGGAGGCGGACCCGCCGGCGGTGACGGCGGCGAGGGCGCCGCCCACCCCGGCCGGTCGGGATCGCGTTCGTCGGTCATTCTGCCGCCGCCTTCTCGAGGAAACGAGCGCGCTCCACCGCAACCCGCGTGATGCGCCCGGCGGCGACGAGGCCGTGGCCGTCGCTCACCGACACGCGGAACGTCAGGCGCCGGCCCTCCACGCTCTCGAGCACCGCCTCGGCCTGCACGTGCCCGCCGACCGCGGTGGGCGCCAGGTGGTCGAGCTGCACGCGGTACCCCACCGTCGTCAGCCCCTCCGAGAGGTGCCGGCGTACCGCGTGCACGGTGGCCTCCTCGGCGAGGCGAATCAGGCGCGGGGTCGCCAGGACCGGCACGTCACCGGTCCCCAGCGTCTCGGCGGTGTCGGCGTCGGTCACGACCAGCTCCGCGGTGGCACTCAACCCGGGCTCCAGGGGCACCGGCGTACGATACGACGCCTCGGGGCCGCCGGCCTGCCGGCCGAGCCCGGAATGCCGCGAACCCAACCGGAGTTCCATCCACGCGTGATCGACGAAGCCGTTCTCGACCGCACCATCCGCACCGCCCTCCGCAACGGCGGCGACTTCGCGGAGGTGTTCGCCGAGGACCGTCGGACCTCCTCGGCCCGGCTCGACGATGCCAAGGTCGAGGAGCTCGTGTCGGGGCGCGAGCGAGGCGCCGGCATCCGGGTCGTGCGCGACGACACCACCGGGTACGCGCACACCGCCGATCTCAGCGAGCGCGGATTGGGCGCCGCCGCCGAGGCGGCTGCCGCCGCAGCCCGGAGCGGATCCGGCGGCACCCGCGTCGTCGCCCTCGCTGAGCGCCCGAGCGCGGCGCCGCACACCGTGCGCGACCTGCCGGAGACGATCGAGAAGGCGCGCAAGGTCGATCTGCTCGAACGGGCCGACGACGCCGCCCGCGGCGAGGGCGGCGCCGTGAAGCAGGTGAGCGTGTCGTACGCCGACTCGCATCGCCGCATCCTCGTCGCCAACTCCGACGGCCTCCTCGCCCGCGACGACCAGGTGCGCACCCGGTTCTTCGTCCAGTGCGTGGCCGTGGGCGACACCGGCATGCAGACCGCGATGGAGGCCCCCGGGCGGACGGTCGGCTTCGAGCTCTTCGACGACGTCGACCCGACCGACGTCGCTCGCACCGCCGCGCGGCGTGCTCTCACGATGCTGCGGGCTCGGCCGGCGCCGTCGGGACCGATGCCCGTCGTGCTGGAGCGCGGCGCCGGTGGCGTCCTGTTCCACGAGGCGTGCGGGCACGGGCTGGAGGCCGACCTCGTCGCCAAGGACGCGTCGGTCTTCCGCGGTCGCACCGGTGAGACGGTCGCGTCCCCGCTCGTGACGTTGGTCGACGACGGCACGCTGGCGCGTGAATGGGGCGCCTACGCCATCGACGACGAGGGAACGCCGGCGCAGCGCAACGTGCTGATCGAGCAGGGCGTGCTCGCCGACTACATGTGGGACCGGCTGCGGGCCCGCAAGGAAGGGCGGCCGCAGAGCGGGAACGGCCGCCGCGAGACGTACCAGCACCTCCCGATGGTGCGCATGACCAACACGTACCTCCTCCCCGGCGACGACGATCCCGCCGACGTCATCCGGTCGACGCCCTCGGGCATCTACTGCGCTCAGCTCGGCGGCGGGCAGGTCAACACCGC
>DASUUL010000260.1:0-2332 GCA_036374115.1 Acidimicrobiia bacterium
GCCCCGGCGCCCGCCTCCCGTGTCCTCGTCGCCGCCCCACTCGGCGAGGAACTTGGGCAGGTTCTCGTCGAGCCACGCCCGCAACTCGTCGCGAAACGCCAGGTCTTCGGGCTCATACGCGAAGTCCATCTCTACTGCCTCGCTCGCTGCGGGCCGGGATACCCGGCCCGCGAGCGCTCGCTCGGCTGTGCTCCGCTGCGGGCGGCGACCTGGCAGCCGCCGTCCTCGCTCCGCGCGCTCACAGGTCCTCCCTCGGGGACTCGCGAAACCTGACACGCACGTTAGTCTTCTCCTCCGATGGATTTCACGTTCTCCGACGATCAGGAGGCCCTGCGCGACGCCGTGCGCGGGTTCCTCGCCCACGAGACCCCGTCGAGCTACGTACGCGCCATGGCCGACGACGAGCGCGGCTTCAGCGACGGGGTGTGGAACCGGATCGCGGCGATGGGGTGGCCCGGCCTGCTCGTCCCCGAGGAGCACGGCGGCGTCGGCCTCGGCCTCGTCGACATGGTCGTGGTGATGGAGGAGATGGGCCGGCTCCCGCTCCCGGGTCCGTTCTTCTCGTCGAGTGTGCTGGCGACGCTGGCCGCCCGTCGCCTCGGCGCCGACGAGCTCCTGGCGCCGTTGGCGTCGGGCACGCTGCGGGGCACGGTGGCGCTCGAGGAGCTCGGCCACGGCGACCCCGTCGACCGCGTGCGTGCCCGGGCGCGCCGCAAGGGCGCCGACTGGATCGTGACCGGGCACAAGCCGCTCGTGCTCGACGGCCACACCGCCGACTGGGCGATCGTCGTCGCCCGGACGGAAGAGGGGCTCGGGTCGTTCCTGCTCGAGGCCCCCCGGGGCGAGGCGGTGCCCACGCTCGATCCCACGCGCAAGGCCGCACGCCTCGTCCTCGACGAGCAGCGGGCGGTGGCGATCGGACCCCGGGGCGACCACACGTCGATCTGGCGCCGCGTCGTCGACGACGCCGCCGTGGCCCTGAGCGCCGAGCTGATCGGCGCGTCCGAGGCCGCCCTCGAGCTGGCGGTCGAGTACGCGAAGGTGCGCGTCCAGTTCGATCGGCCCCTGGCCAAGTTCCAGGTGATCCGGCACAAGGCGGTCGACATGCTCCATCGCCTGGAGCTGGCGCGGGTCGGGAGCCACTACGCCGCCTGGGCGTCCGACGTCGACGACGAGTCACGCGAGCGTGCCGTCGCGATGGCGAAGAGCTATGTCGCCGAGGCCGCCGTGTTCGTGTCGGGCGAGGACATCCAGATCCACGGCGGCGTCGGCTTCACGTGGGACTGCGACGCCCACTTCTATTACAAGCGGGCCAAGCAGAACGACGCCATGCTCGGTTACCAGGGCTGGCAGCGGCGCCGCCTCGCCGACCTCGTGCTCGAGTCCGCGTAGCGTTCGCGCACGGACCGGTCGTCTGGCGGGTACTAGTGCACAAACAACGGTCGTTGCGGGACGCGGTTGCCGAGCACGTGCGGCCGGGGGACACGGTGCACCTCGTGGTCGGGCACACGCGCTGGACGGCGGCGGCGCGAGAGCTCGTGCGGCAGTGGTGGGGGAGGGACCCCGGCTTCACCCTCGTGATGCTCAGCCTCTCGAGCCTCGGGACGCTGTTCTTCCGCGGCGGGCTCGTCCGCAAGGTGGTCACGGGGTACTCGGGTGACACCTTCCCGAACTTCACGCCCAACCCGGTGTTCGCGGGCGCCTACCGGCGGGGCGACGTCGAGGTCGAGCACTGGTCGTTCCTCGCGTTCTCGCAGCGGCTCGAGGCGGCGGCGCGCGGGCTCCCCGCGATCGTCACCCGGTCGATCGGCGGCTCGTCGATGGAGGACAACGACGCCTATGCAGCCGTCGACACGCCGTTCGGGCGCGCCGGGCTCCTCGCGCCGCTCACGCCCGACGTGGCCCTCCTGCACGCACCGGTCGCCGACGTCCACGGCAACGTCGTGCTGCCGCCGCCCCTCCTCGAGGGCGCCTGGGGGGCGCTGGCGGCACGGCGGGGCGCGATCGTCACGGCGGAGCGCATCGTCGACGACCTGCGTCCCTGGGCGCACCACGTGCGCGTCCCCGGCCACCGGGTCCTGGCCGTCTGCGAGGCGCCGCTCGGTGCGCATCCCGGCGGGCTGTTCGCACGGGGCCTCCCCGTCGACGGATACGGCGAGGACTACGAGTTCTGGGTCGACGCTCGCGCGGCCACCCGGAGCGACGAACACGACTTCGATGCGTGGATCCGCTCCTGGGTGCTCGACCCCGTCACCCACGACGACTACCTCGCCCGCCTCGGCGAGGACCGGATCGCCCGCCTGAAGGCGAAGGCGGATCCCGAGTCGTGGGG
>DASUUL010000261.1:0-3388 GCA_036374115.1 Acidimicrobiia bacterium
GCGCACAGCGACGCCCCCGCCCCGAGGTGGCAGCTCACGACCCGGTCGCGGCGTCGTCCGGCGCGCACGATCTCGGGCGCGCGGCGTACCGCCCACGCATGCGAGAGCCCGTGGAAGCCGAAGCGCCGCAAGCCGAAGCGCTCGCGCCAGGCCGCCGGCACGGCGTAGGTCGCCGCCGCCGGCGGCATCGTCGTGTGGAAGCTCGTGTCGAAGCACGCCACCTGTGCGACGCGGGGGAGCAACCGCGCCACCGCCCGCATACCGGCCACCGCCCGGGGTTGGTGCAGCGGCGCCAGGCTCGTGAGGGCGAGGATGCGTGCTTCGACGTCGGGGCTCACCACCTCCGGCTCGACCAGGTCGGCGCCGCCGTGCACGACGCGGTGCCCCACGGCGTCGACCGGGTCGATGCCGCCGACGAACGCGCCGAACGCGTCGAGGTCGTCCTCGCCCTCCCACCGGTCGAGCTCGCAGTCGGCCTCGACCCGGTCGCCGTCGAGGACACGAAGCTTCAGGCTGCTCGACCCGGTGTTGACGACCAGGACGCGCATCAGAGCGACCAGGTCCAGTCCTGTACCTCGGGGAGGTCCTCGCCGGTGGCGCGGATCCAGTGGTGGTGACGGGTACGGGCGTCGATCATCGCCTGGCGCAGGCCGGCGGCACGGGCGCCGAGACCGGGTACGCGGTCGATCACGTCCATCACGAGATGGAACCGGTCCATGTCGTTGAGCACCACCATGTCGAAGGGCGTGGTGGTCGTGCCCTCCTCCTTGTAGCCGCGCACGTGGAGGTTGCGATGGTTCGTCCGCCGGTACGTGAGCCGGTGGATGAGCCAGGGATAGCCGTGGTAGGCGAAGATGACCGGCCGGTCGGGGGTGAAGATCGTGTCGAACTCGCGGTCGGAGATGCCGTGGGGGTGCTCGGTCTCGGGTTGCAGGCGCATCAGGTCGACGATGTTCACCACCCGCACGCGGAGGTCGGGCAGGTGCCCGCGGAGCAGCTCGACGGCGGCCAGGGTCTCGAGGGTCGGGACGTCGCCGGCGCAGGCCATCACCACGTCGGGATCACCTTCGTCGTTGCTGGCCCACTCCCAGATCCCGAGGCCGCGCGTGCAGTGGAAGACGGCATCGTCCATCCCGAGCCAGTCGGGAGCCAGGTTCTTGGCCGCCACGATCACGTTCACGTAGTCACGGCTGCGCAGGCAGTGGTCGGCCACCGACAGCAGGCAGTTCGTGTCCGGGGGCAGATACACGCGAATGACGTTCGGATTCTTGTTGGCGACGTGGTCGACGAACCCCGGGTCCTGGTGGCTGAAGCCGTTGTGGTCCTGGCGCCACACGTGTGACGTCAGCAGGTAGTTGAGCGACGGTATCGAACGGCGCCATTCGAGCTCACGGCTCACGTCGAGCCACTTGGCGTGC
This sequence comes from Acidimicrobiia bacterium, assembly GCA_036374115.1. Taxonomy (GTDB): domain Bacteria; phylum Actinomycetota; class Acidimicrobiia; order IMCC26256; family JACDBD01; genus JACDBD01. Next base: position 1,419 of record DASUUL010000261.1, read on the forward strand.
TGGTTGAACATCGAGCTCACGATGTGCACGAACGCCTCGTAGCAGGAGAACAACCCGTGACGACCGGTGAGCAGGTAGCCCTCACACCAGCCCTGGCACGTGTGCTCGGAGAGGATCTCCATCACCCGGCCCGACGGCGCGAGGTGCTCGTCGACCGGCAGCACCTCCGCCTGCCACACCTTGTCGGTCACCTCGTACACCGCGTCGAGGCGGTTCGAGGCGGTCTCGTCCGGGCCGAACAGCCGGAAGTTGCGGGCGGCGGCGTTCTCGGCGACGACGTCGCGCAACCAGCGCCCGAGGACGCGGGTCGGCTCCGATCGTCCCTTCCCGGGGTCGGGCACCTCGGCTGCGTACTCGCGGAAGTCGGGGAGCGTGAGGTCGCGCCGCAGCAGCCCACCGTTGGCGTGTGGGTTCGCGCCCATCCGGCGAGCTCCCTCCGGGAGCCAGTCGACGAGGTCGGGCTGCGGGGCGCCGCGCTCGTCGAAGAGCTCCTCGGGCCGGTAGCTGCGCATCCAGGCCTCGAGGGCGGCGCGGTGCTCGGCGTTGGTTCGGACCGCCGCCAGCGGAACCTGGTGGGCGCGCCACGTGCCCTCCACCTGGCGGCCGTCGACCTCGGCGGGGCCCGTCCAACCCTTGGGCGTGCGCAACACGATCATGGGCCAGCGAGGACGCGAGCGATCGCCGTCACGGCGGGCCCGCTGCTGGATCGCGTGGACATCGTCGAGCACCCGGTCGAGCGTGCCCGCCAGCTGCTGGTGCACCGCCTCGGGATCGTCGCCGGCCACGAGGTAGGGCTCCCACCCGCAGCCTTCGAGCATGGCGGCCAGCTCGTCCTCGGGGATGCGGGCCAGCAACGCGGGATTGGCGATCTTGTATCCGTTGAGGTGCAGGATCGGCACGACCGCGCCGTCGCCGACGGGATCGAGGAACTTCGTGCTGTGCCACGACGTCGCCAGCGGCCCGGTCTCGGCTTCCCCGTCGCCGACGACGCAGGCGACGACCAGGCCGGGGTTGTCGAACGCGGCGCCGAACGCGTGCGCGAGCGAGTAGCCGAGCTCGCCGCCTTCGTGGATCGACCCGGGGATCTCGGGTGCGACGTGGCTCGGTATCCCGCCGGGGAACGAGAACTGGCGAAAGAGGCGCGCCATGCCCGCCACGTCGCGGGTGATGGGCGGGTACGTCTCGCTGTAGGTGCCCTCGAGCCAGCTGTTGGCGACGATCGCGGGACCGCCGTGCCCGGGGCCGATCACGTAGATCATGTCGAGGTCGCGCCGGGCGATCACCCGGTTGAGGTGGGTGTAGACGATGTTGAGCCCCGGCGTGGTGCCCCAGTGGCCGAGGAGGCGGGGCTTCACGTGCTCGGGCGCGAGGGGCTCGGCCAGCAGCGGGTTGCCGAGGAGATAGATCTGCCCCACGGAGAGGTAGTTGGCGGCCCGCCAGTAGCGGTCGAGCCGGGTGACCTCGGCGGGCGTCAGCGGCGCGGTGTCGACGGTTCGCATGACCCGAAACTACCCACGATCCCGGCCTGTACCCTCCCGGCCGTGGCCCACGATCCCTCGTCGATCCTGTTGACCGAGCGCGTCGCCGTCGTCACCGGCGCGGGGCAAGGAGTCGGCAAGGCAACGGCCCTGCTCCTCGCCCGCTTCGGCGCCCGGGTCGCGATCTGCGATCGGGTCGCCGAGACGCTGGACGAGACCAGGGCCGAGCTCGAGGACGCGGGCGCGCTGTTGGTGGCACGCGAGCTCGACGTACGCGATCGCGCCGCCCTCGGGCATGAGCGGGACCACCCAGCGAATGAGCGCGGTGACCTGCGTGAAGTTCTCGGCGACGAGCGCCGCCTCGCCCTTCTCGTTCACGTCGAGGAAGGGCGCGAAGAACGTCCCGCCGGCGTTGTTCACGAGCACGTCGACATGCCCGCCGGCGCCGGCGACGTCGCCGACGAAGGACGCGGTGGCGGCGCGATCGCGTAC
>DASUUL010000262.1:0-7579 GCA_036374115.1 Acidimicrobiia bacterium
ACCGCGACGAGCGCTACGACTACGACCTCTACGTCGCGGCCGCGGGATATTGCGTCATCACGAGCTCGTCGCTCACGGGGTACGACCTTCCCCGCGAAGCGGGGGCTTCGGTGACGTACGCGCTGACCGCCAACCTCACCCACGCGCTCGGGACTGCGCCGGGCGATGTCGCGGTGTTCTTCTTCGATCCGCTGCTCACACTCACGCCCGTGCGCGAGCTGCTTCCCGGAGGCGCGACCTACGACGTGATCCAGCAACCGGAGTGCGTCAACCCGGTGAGTGGCGAGCTCCGGCCCGAGTGCGAGGCCGCCTTCCACCCCGACCTGCTGGTTCCGGTGCCCGGGCCAACCTGACCGGCCGCACGAGCGCCCGGTCAGCGCCCGCGGGGTGCCGGTTCCCGTTGCACGCGCCGGTGCGCGCCCGCTCGCTCCCGTTCCGCGCGCTCGCGCGCCCAGCAGCCGTCGAGATGGTCGTTCACGAGCCCCATCGCCTGCATGAACGCATAGACCGTCGTCGGGCCGACGAAACGCCAGCCCCGCCGCTTGAGGTCGCGGGCCAGCGCGACCGACGCCTCGGAGGTCGCCGGGATCTCGCTCGGAACGGCGCCGAAGTCGGCGTGCTGCCAGAAGTACGCCGCCAGCGACCCGAACTCGGACCGGAGCTCGACGGCGCGCCCGGCGTTGTCGATCGTGGCCCGGATCTTGCCCGCGTGCCTCACGATGCCGGCGTCGCCGAGCAACCGGGTGACGTCGTCCTCGGTGAACGCGGCGACCAGGTCGGGATCGAAGCCGGCGAAGGCGGCGCGGAAGCCCTCGCGTTTGCGCAGGATGGTGAGCCAGGACAGGCCCGACTGGAATCCCTCGAGGCACAGCTTCTCGAACAGGCGATGGTCGTCGGTGACGCCGAAGCCCCACTCGGTGTCGTGGTACGCCCGGTACTCGTCCGGGCTGGTGCCCCACCAGCACCGCGACCGACCGTCGTCGCCGGTGACGACCCGCATCTCCACGACGCGCCGGTCTCGGTTACGCCTCGATGCGCGGCGGAAGGCCGAACTCGGCGAACCGCTCGGGGTACAGGAAGTTGTGGTGGCCCACGATCTTGCCGTCGACCGTCTCGATGACTTGGATGGCCCAGGGCTCCCAGAGCCCGGGCCCCGCCCGGTGGTAGTTGCCGAAGCCGGCCGTGCCGTTCACGGCGACGGGCAGGAGCCGGCCACCCTCGCAGACGCGGCCCTCACCGAGGAACCATGCCGCGAGCTCGTCCGGCCCGTGCAGCCACACGTCGTAGGGCGGCATCGACAGGACCACGTCGTCGCGCAGGAGACCGACGAGCGCGGGGATGTCGTAGCGCTCGAAGGCGTCGACGTACCGAGCCAGCAGCGCCTCGTGCTCCGGGTCGAGGGTGGAGTCGAGGGTGGAGACGAGCGCCTCGCTCTGCACCGTCGCCATGCTCGCCCGGGCGCGCTGCAACGCGCTGTTGACGGAGGCGACGCTCGTGTCGAGCAGCTCGGCGACCTCGGCCGCCTGCCAGCGCAGCACCTCACAGAGGATCAGGACCGCCCGTTGACGCGCCGGCAGGTGCTGCAGAGCGGCGACGAACGCGAGCCGGATCGACTCACGCGCCGCTGCGACCTCGGCAGGGTCGCCGTCGACTGCGATCACGCGCTCGTCGGCCACGGGCTGGACGAACAGGTGCTCCGGATGCGGCTCACCCAGGACGACGTCGGCGGTCGCGGTCGACGGCCCCATCTCCATCGGGCGCGCCCGGCGTTGCGGGCTGCGAACCATGTCGACACAGACGTTGTTGGCGATCCGGTACAGCCAGGAGCGAAGCGACGAGCGACCCTCGAACCCGTCGATCGACCGCCACGCGCGCACCATCGTCTCCTGGACGGCGTCCTCGGCCTCCGATCCGGCACCGAGCATGCGGTAGCAGAAGCCGGTGAGCTCGCGCCGGTGTGACTCGAGCGCCCGTTCGAGATCGACCCCAACGGCAGACCCGGGCTCGCCGGCGGTGGCGGAGGGGGGAGACATCACCGGGGATCGTAGATCCATCCCCGGGGCGGACACTCCCGCCCTCGGGATACGACGCTCAGCGGGCGCCGGGGTCCGTCTGGACCCTGACCAGCTCGCGAGCGAGGTCGAGCGGCGGCCGGGCGGGCTCGACCTGCTCGAGCAGCGACCATCGGTCCCAGCACGACACGCCGGCGATCGACTTCGAGCCCTCGAGGTGGTTGCGGTTGATCCCCTGCCAGGTGACGCGGCGCCCGCCGAGGGTTCCGGACATCTCCCATTCGACGAACACCGACGCCTCGCGAGCCGCCCACTCGAGGACCCGGAGCTCGATGTCGGGTACCGCGCGCTTCACCGCGGCGACGAAGTGCCGCGCCTCCTCGTACGCAGAGGGCTCGCGAGCGCCGGCGACCCGCAGCGTCGCACCGGGGTGCATGACCTGCTCGAACCCGCCGTCGGGCGCGGACCAGTGCGCGGCGAAGGTGGTGACGAAGCGATCGATATCCGACGCGGTCGGCAGCATCCGGCTACCATACATCATGTGATTCTGATATATCAATGCCGGTGGACGGCTCTCCCGTGACGTCGCAGGTCGCGGTCGCCCGTGCCGTCGCCGACGAGACGCGACTGGCGATCCTGCACCGCCTCGCCGAGGACCGGGCGGCGGTCGCCGAGATCGTGGCCGAGCTCGACAAGCCTCAGGCACTGGTCTCGAACCATCTCCGGATCCTGCGCGAGGCGAACCTGGTCGTGTTCGAACGCGAGGGGAGGAAGGCGATCTACCGCCTTGCGAAGCCGTCGGTTGCGACCCTGCTCGAGTCGCTCGCCACGCTCACACGCGACGGACGCGAAGCACGAGCGACGCCCGCGCTCGCGTGGGCGCGCACCTGCTACGACCACCTCGCCGGGGCTCTGGGTGTCGAGCTGTTCCGGCGCTTCGTCGAGGCAGGAGCACTCGAGGTACACGACGACGACGTCGGTCTCGGACCGGCGGGGCCGGCGCTGTTCACGCGCCTCGGCGTCGATCTGGAACAAGCCGCCAACGCGCGGCGCCGATTCGCGAGCGCGTGCCTCGATTGGACGGAGGGCGAGGCCCACCTCGGCGGGAGCCTCGGCGCAGCCGTTTGCCACACCTTCGTGACTCGCGGATGGGTCGTCCGCCAACCGGCAACCCGGGCCCTCGTCGTCACCCGGTCGGGATCGGACGCGATGCGCCGCCTCGGCCGGTCGGCGGGCGTCAGCCCAGGAGCTCGGGGAACACGTCGGTGACGCGTCTACGACAGTCGTCCGCCACGGAGACGGTGCGGCGGTTGCGCGACGGCGCCGGTGTCGAGATCCCGAGCAGTGACCACGACCTGGGTGTCCAGCGGCCCGAGGCGGTCGCGGCCCGATCTGCGAGTTCCTGCGCCCCTGAGGGGCACGCGGCTCAGGGCGAGAGTCGGACCGGGAGCTCCTTGAGCGCGTTGTTGAGGTTGGAGCGCGTCCGGCGGGGCTCACCGGTGAGCTCGATGCTCGCGAAGGTGCCGAGCAGCTCGTCGAAGAAGACGCGGCCCTCGAGGCGCGCCAGGTGCACGCCGAGGCAGAAGTGCTCGCCGATCCCGAAGGAGAGGTGCGGGTTGGGGTCGCGGTGGATGTCGAAGCGATGGGGGTCGTCGAACACGTCCTCGTCGCGGTTGGCCGACGTGTACACCATCGCCAGCTTCTGGCCCGCGGCGATCGGGACGCCCCGGATCTCCGTGCCGGCGGCGGCGGTGCGCCGGAAGTAGTGGAGCGGGTTCGCCCAGCGCAGGATCTCCTCGACCGCACCTGGCAGCAGCGAGCGATCACTGCGCAGCTCGGCCAGTTGGTCGGGATGCTGCACCAGCGCGAGCAGGCCCGACGACAGCATGGTCTTGGTGGTGTCGTTGCCGGCGGTGACGAGCTGCACGAAGAAGCTACCGAAGTCGACGTCGGTCATCGGCGCGCCGTCGAACTCCGACGCGAGGATGAGCGACGTCAGGTCCTCACGAGGCGGCTCCGCCCGCCGCTGACGCGCGAACTCGATCGCGTACATCGCCATGTTCACGCTCGGGTCACCGTCGTCGTGGTCGGGGTCGTGACCCGCCAGGTCGGGATCCTGACCGCTGGTGTTGCGCTCGGCCCATCGGTGGATCCGGGCCCAGTCGGCGCGGGGAAGGCCCATGAGCTCGCCGATGACCTGCGAAGGCAAGCGCCCGCAGACGTCGTGCACGAACTCGACCTCGCGCTGCTCGGCGGCGGCGACCATGATGTCCCGGCACATCCGCCGGATCCGGTCCTCGAGGCGCCCGATGACCCGGGCCTTGAAGCTGTCGGCGAGGGGACGGCGGTACGCGACGTGGCGCGGCGGGTCCATGGCCAGGAGCATGTTGCGCATCATCGCCAACCGCTCGGGGTCGAGGTCCTCGAGCACGATGCCGCCCTCGGAGGCCGAGAACAGGGTGGGCTCGCGGGCGACGTGGACGACGTCGGCGTGCTTGAGAATCGCCCAGTAGCCCGTTCCGTCCGGCATGTCCTGCCAGTACACGGGCTGGGTGCGGCGCAGCTGCTCGAAGACCTCGTGGGGCGGGCCGTCGACGTAGCCGTCGGGCGCGTAGATGTCGATCGTGCCGGTGTCGACCGCAGCCACGCCGAGACTCTACGGTCGTGGCATGACGATGACCAACGCCATCCCCACCGCGGTCCACGTCGGCGCCGACGAGCTCCCCTGGGTCGACATCGGCGGCGGCAGCAAGCTCAAGGTCCTCCAGGTGAAGGAGGAGGAAGGCCTCTGGATCGTCCAGAACGTCTTCCAGGCCGGCTACGAGGTCCAGACCCACCGCCACACGGGCCCGGTGTGGGGCTACACCGTGTCGGGGGCGTGGAAGTACAAGGAGTACGAGTACGTCAACCGGGCGGGATCGTTCCTCTACGAGCCGGCGGGCTCGGTCCACACGCTCCAGTGCATCGAGGACGACACCCTCGTGTGGTTCCACATGTACGGGGCGAACCTCAACCTCGACGCCGACGGCAACGTCGAGAGCGTGATCGACGGCGCCGGCACCCTCGCCGCCTACTACGCGCTCTGCGAAGCGCAGGGGCTCCCCCGCCCCGACGTGCTCATCGACTGAGCCGGCATCGAGCCGAGGGATCTTCGAGGGCGAGACGCCGGGACGAGCAGGAGCAGACGTGGGCTACGACCCCGGTTCCTGGGATTCTTTCTTCGTGGCCAACGCCGGTGCCGCGGCGGCGCTGGCGGGCCTGCTCTTCGTGGGCATCTCGATCAACCTCGCGACGATCACGTCGTCTCCGAGGCTCAGTCGCCGGGCGCTCGAGGCGTTCGTGCTGCTCGCCAGTGTGCTGATCCTCTCGGCGGTCGGTCTGACTCCGGGCGTGTCCCGCACGGCGTTCGGTTGGGGGGTTCTCGGTCTCGGTGCGATCGTCTGGGCGTTGGTCCTCGTGCTGGATCGCCGCACGATCGCGACCCGGGAGCAGTCCGATCGTGCCGTGGCGCCTCGGGGCAGCCTCGCGACGCAGGTCGCGCTCGGGCAGGCTGCGACCCTCCCGCTGCTCATCGGGGCGGTGACCCTGTTGGCGGACGGCGGCGGGGGGCTTTACTGGGTCACGCCGGCGGTGATCTTCGCGTACGTGGCGGCGCTCGCGAACGCCTGGGTGCTGATGATCGAGATCGGCCGCTGAGATCTCGGCATCGACTCTGCACAGGAGAGGAGATGTCCCGAGTCATCCGCGCGAGGATGCATTCGTGGCGATGACGATCGCATGGCCCGAGCTCCGATCGGACCTCGTGGCGGCGGCGGGACGGTTCGCGTCGGTCGTCGGTGCCCTCGACCCCGACGAGCCCGTACGCGGGTCGGATTGGAGCGTGGGCCAGACGGTGGCGCACGTGGTGACGACCTTCGACCGCTGGGTGTCGATGGCGGAGGGTGCGGCGTTCGACATCGGGCGCGGCCCGGAGTTCGCCACCCGGATGGCGGAGATCAACCGCCGCGAGATCGAAGCCGCTGGTCGCTGTGGCGCCGGCGAAGAGACCGCGGCCGCCGCTCGCTGGCTCGCGGTCGCGACGGATCCGGACGCCTCGATGCACCTGTACGGCCTCGCCGACGTCGACTGCTCCTTTGCCGAGGCGAGCGGCGTCCTCCTCGGCGAGCTGCTGATGCACGGCTACGACGTCGCGCGCAGCATCCGCGCGCCGTGGCCGATCACGGCTCGGGAGGCGATCGCGGTCGCCGAGGGCCTGCTGCCGCTCCTCCCCCTGGTCTACGACGGCTCCGCGACCGGCGGTCGGTCGTTCGACATCGATCTCAGGTTGCGCGGGAGGGGCAGCGGCATCGATTTCCACTGCGAACCGAGCGCGCTCACGATCTCCGACGGGTCGCCCGACCGCGCCGCGGTGCACATCTCGGCAGATCCCGCGCCGTGGCTCCTCGTGGGCTACGGGCGACGCAGCCAATGGCGGGCCGCCGCCACGGGAACGGTCGTCGCATGGGGGCGCAAGCCGTGGCTGGCGCTGCGGTTCGGTCGGCTCCTCGTTCCCGCGTGACAACCCTCGCGCCGGAACGGCCGTCAACCGGATCCGGCACGCTGCCGGCGTCCGCCCCGGGCGCGCGCCGGCCGCGAGCTTCTGCGCAGCTCCCGCCCGCTCGAGCACGGCTGCGACTGGAACACTCCCGCCTCATGAGGACAGGATCTGACCTCGTTCGACCCTACGGTTCCGCCATGGACGTGAAGCACGAGCTCATCGAACAGCTCGCCTGGCACTGGAGCACCCAGGCGCGACCACGCCTCGACGGTCTCACCGACGACGAGTACCTCTGGGAACCGGGACCGGGCGCGTGGAGCATCCGCCGGCGAGCCGACGCCACGACGGGCGCAGCCGCCGGCGCGGGCGACTGGGTCGCCGATTACGAGTTCCCGGAGCCCTCGCCACCGCCGCTGACGACGATCGCGTGGCGCCTCGGGCACGTGGCGATCGGCGTCTTCGGCATGCGGGCGTCGAACCACTTCGGCGACGGCGGTGTCACCTACGCGACCACCGACTGGCCGCCGACCGCGGCGGGGGGACTCGACCTCCTCGACGAGGGCTACGTCGCGTGGATGAACGGCCTGCGCGGCCTCGACGCCGCCGACCTCGCACGACCGTGCGGCCCGGCCGAGGGTCCGTGGAGCCAGCACGCCATGGCCGGGCTGGTCCTGCACGTCAACCGGGAAGCGATCCACCACCTTGCCGAAGTCGCGCTGCTGCGCGACCTGTGGCGAGCCCGAGCGGTCCCCTGACTCGGAAAGCTGTCCGGACCCGTCGGGGCCGCCGTGTCGTCGCCGGCGTCCGGCGCGGCACCGACCGGCCTGAGCATCGAACCGATCGAGCACGAGTGCCCCGACACACCGATCGAGGCGGCAGCGAAGACGGTGGGGAGGCGATCCCGTTCCCGCCGGGTCGCGTGAACGGGACGGTCGATCGCGTGGGCGCTGCAGGCCTCGAACCTGCGACCTCCGCCTTGTAAGGGCGGCGCTCTACCAGCTGAGCTAAACGCCCGGCCCGGGTCACGTTA
>DASUUL010000263.1:0-2058 GCA_036374115.1 Acidimicrobiia bacterium
TCGCGCACCGGGTCGTGGGTCGAGCCTCGCGGCCGCCGTCGCCTCGTTCCGAGGGTCGGTTGATCGGTCGGGTCGCCGAGGGAGCACAGCTCCGCGCCGCGTGGGAGGCGGTGTGCGCCGGGGCGGCTCCGCGGGCGGTGCACCTGATCGGCGAGGCAGGGATCGGCAAGTCACGACTGTGTGCGTCCTTCGTCGACGAGGTCGACCCCGCCCCGGAGCGGTGCGTCGAGCTGCGCGGCTCGCCCTTCCACGCCAGCGCCGGCTTCCATGCGCTGCGGTCCCTCCTGGCCCTGCCCGGCGAGGGCGACGGCCCGCCGGCCACCATCGACGCGCTGGCGGACTCCGTGACCGCGTGCGGGCTCGAGGCAGGCCCGATCGTGCCGCTTCTCGCGCCTCTCAGCGACATCCCTGCAGAGGCGCAGCCGACGATCGGTCTCGACGGGCGCCTGCTGCGCGAGGCGGTGGCCGACGCCGCCTACCGGTACCTGGCGGCGTGCCTCGGTGCGGGTCCGTCGGTCCTCGTCGTCGAGGACCTGCACTGGTGCGACGACGCCACGGTCGAGGTCGTCGGGCGGGTGCTGCGCGAGTCGGGTGCCGAGGTCCTCGTCCTCACCACCTCGCGCGAGCCGGCTCCGGTCGCGTTGCACGGGGCGATCGACCTGTCGCTCGGCCCGCTGGGGCCCGCCGACGCCGAGCGGTTGGTGCGCGAGCTCGACCCCGCGGCGAGCGCCGAGGTGTGCGCGCGTGTCGTCGCTCGGGGGGACGGCGTGCCCTTGTTCCTGGAGGCTCTCGTCAACGGGCGCGAGGGCGCCGAGACCGGCGGCGTGGCGGACGACGGCGGCGCACGACCGGCGCCGGCAGGCGCCGTGGGGACCGGCGGGCCCGTGCCCGATCCGCTCTACGAGCTCCTCGTCAGCCGCCTCTACACCTCGCCCGCAGCGACGCGCATCGCGGCCGCGGCCGCTACCGTCGGGACCGTCTTCGAGACGGACCTGCTCGCCCGGGTGGCGGCCGTACCCCGACCGGAGGCGCAGTGCGCGCTCGACGGGCTGGCAGACGGGGGCGTGCTCGTCGCCGACGTCACCGAGGGCAGGTACCGGTTCCGTCACGAGCTCCTTCGAGAGGTTGCCTACGAGCTGGCTCCGCCCTCCCGCCGGCGAGATCTGCACGGGCGGGCCGCGACGGCGCTGCAGGAGCCGACGGGGTCGGTGCGCAAGGTCGACTGGCGCCTCGTGGCCGGCCACTACGAGAACGCAGGTCAGGTCGCCCGTGCCGTCGAGGCGTACGTCGCCGCCGCCGACGATGCGCGGCGCCTCGGTGAGCTCGCCGACTCCCGTGGGGTGCTCGACCACGCCGTCGAGCTCGCGCTCCGTCTCCCCGAGGGCCCGACGCGCTGGCGCTACGAGGTGGCGCTTCGGCTGCGGCGCGGCTTCCTCGCCGTGTCGGTCGAGGGGAACGCGTCGCTCGACGCGATCGAGGACTACGAGCGCTGCCTCGAGATCGCGATCACCGCTCCCGCGAGCGACGAGATGTTCGGCACGCTCAACGCGCTCTTCGTCCACTACCTGATCGGCGGGCGGATGGACCGGGTCGACCAGGTGGCGACGATGCTGCGCGACGGGCTCGGGCCGCATCCCGACTACGCGGCCGACAACATGGCGAGCTTCGGGGTGGTGCGGTGGTTCACCGGCGACTTCGTCAGTGCGCACGCCCACCTCGAGGAGGCGGTGGCCGGTCTCCTGGAGCGGGGGACGGCCCATCACTACGAGGGCACCTGGTTCATGCCGACCGACGCGTGGGCGTCGGCGCACATCTTCCTGGCCAACGCCCGGTTCGTGCGCGAGGCGCCGGGTGCCGACGAGCAGGTCGACGCCGCGCTGGAGAGGTGCGCCGGGATCGAGTTCCCCCAGGGCCCCTACACAGCAGCGCTGGCGCGCTCGTACGCGGCCTGGATGGCCGTCGAACGGGGGGACCTGGCCGTTGCCCGTGCCGCCGTGGCCGAGATCGCCGTCGCGGCACAGCGCCATGGCTTCGACCAGCTCGCCCTCGTCGCCGCGC
>DASUUL010000264.1:0-2606 GCA_036374115.1 Acidimicrobiia bacterium
TCGGCCGGCGTGAGGCCGACGGCACGATCACGTTCGTGGGCCCGAAGACGCGCATGATCAAGTCGGCGGCCGAGAACATCTACCCCGCCGAGGTGGAGAGCTGCATCGCCGCTCACCCCGCCGTGGCCGAGTGCGCCATCATCGGCGTGCCCGACCCGCAATGGACCCAGAGCGTCAAGGCGATCGTGGTGGTCAACGACGGCATGTCGGTGACGGCCGAGGAGATCGTCGAACACTGCCGGTCCCGCATCGCGTCGTACAAGAAGCCGCGTACGGTCGAGTTCGTGGAGAAGCTGCCGCGCGATGGTTGGAGCGTCGACTACGACGCCCTCGACGGGCAGTTCGGCGGCGGTGGGTACCCCGGCGGAAGGAACCGGAGCGCGTGAGCGACGTGGAGGTCGATCTCGTCGGCGAGGAGCTGGCCATCCGCCGGCTGCTCGCGGAGTACTGCCATGCGTACGACGACGGGCGGGCCGAGGACTTCGCGGGGCTGTTCGCCGAGGACGCCGAGTTCCGCGTGTTCGGGCAGGTGCGCAAGGGCCGGACCGAGATCCACGACCACATCGGCGTTCGCCAGCCGGGCATGCCCCCGGGTCAGCACGTCACCTACAACTCGGTGATCGAGATCGACCCATCGGGCGCGACCGCCCGGGCGTGGACCGACTTCCTGTACCTGCGCAAGGACGACCGCGGTCACACGATCGGCAACGCCGGTCGCTATCACGACCACCTGGTGCGGCATCCGGACCGATGGCGCTTCCGGGTGCGCACGATCGTGTTCCTCGGCGACGAGCCCCCTGCCGACGCGTGATGGCCTGCCGGTAGTGGGGGCGCCGTACCACGAGGGGTCGTACCGGCGGCGCATTCGCCTGGCCACCACCGAGCCGGGGGTGGTGGAGGGCGCGCTCGAAGACGACTTCCACCACTTCGAGGTGACGCTGCGCGTCGACCGGCATTCCGTGGTCGCGGTGGAGGCCCGATCGGTGCGCTGGCCGTGGAGCACCTGTCCGGGCGCGGCGGTGCCGCTGCGCGCGCTCGAGGGAATGGAGCTCTCCCCGCGGTGCCTCGCGGTCGGCGCGTACGCCGATCCGCGGGCCAACTGCACGCACATGTTCGACCTCGCCGGACTCGCCGTCGCCCACGCCGCCCGCATGGGCGAGGGCGGCGCCGCGGCGCGGCAGTACGACGCCGAGGTTCCCGTCGGCGCCACCGCGGGTGACCCGACGAGGGTTCGTCTCGAACGGGACGGCGATCTCGTGCTGGAGTGGACGCTCGCGGGGCGCGGCATCGCCGATCCGCCCCCGTTCACCGAGGCCCCGTGGCACGGCGGGTTCTTCCGGTGGGCGGACGCCACCTTGCCCGTCGACGAGGCGGAGGCCGCGATCGTGCTGCGACGGGCGTGCGAGATCGGTATGGGGCGGGGCATGGACCTCGACGCCTACGACTCCGCCTCCGAGCTCGGCCCGATGATGCGGGGCGTGTGCCACACGATGCAGCCGGGTGTCATGGAGATCGCCGTGCGCAACAAGGGTTCGATCCGCGACTTCTCGGACCGTCCCGACGCGCTGCTGCGGTGATGGCGTGATCAGCCGGGGAGGCCGACCATGTCGGCGAAGCGCCGCATGCCGTCGATCGCCTCGCGGGAGCGGGCCCACGGCGAGACGATGAGCCGCGTCACGCCGAGCTCCTGCCACCGTTCGACGTCGGCGGGTGAGTCGACGGGGCCGCCGAGGCAGATCTGGAAGCGCTCGACGTCGCCGCGGCGGCCGTTCTCGTCGAGCAGCGTGCGCAGGCGCCCGATCTGGTGCGGCGCCGACTCGAAGGTGTGCGCCATGCCGATCCACCCGTCGCCGGCGCGGGCGGCGCGGCGGAGCGCGGCGTCGCTCTCGCCCCCGACGAGAACGGGCGGCCAGGGTCGCTGCACGGGTTTGGGCTCGAACGCGACCGAGTCGAAGTGGAAGAACTCCCCCTCGTGCGCGACCTCGTCCTCCGTCCAGAGCCGCTTGCAGATGGCGAGGGTCTCGTCGACCCGGCGGCCGCGCGTCCGGAAGTCGAGCTCGGCCGCGACCCATTCCTCCTCGAGCCAGCTGGCGCCGATGCCGAACTCGAGGCGACCACCCGAGACGACGTCGAGCGTCTGAACACCCCGTGCGGCGACGAACGGGTGACGGAGCCCGAGGTTGTACACGTGCGTGCCGAGCCGCACGCGATCCGTGCGGCCCGCGAGGTAGCCCAGGTACGTGAACACGTCGAAGATCGGCGTGGTCGGCGGGACGGGTGGGTGCTCCTCACCAGGGTGGGGCGACCGGCTCATCGCGGTCGTGAACACGAGGTGCTCGGGGAGCCACACGGATTCGTAGCCCAGCCGCTCGGCCTCGAGCGTCGCGTCCACGAAGAACCCGGGGTTCAGGCGGCCGAGGGCGACGCCGAACTTCACGTGCCGAAGGTTCCGTCGTCGAGCCGGTGCCAGCCGCCGGCGGCGAGGTTGCCCCCGTCGACGTGGACCGTCGTGCCGGTGACGAACCCGGCGAGGTCGCCCGCCAGGAACACCGCCGCGCCGGCGACGTCGTCGACGTCGCCCGCCCGGGGCAGCGGCGTGGCCACCT
>DASUUL010000265.1:0-6383 GCA_036374115.1 Acidimicrobiia bacterium
CGGGAGAGGTGATCGCCGAGAGCAGGCATTCCACGACGTCGTCGACGTAGAGGCAGTCACGTTCCTGGCGCCCCTCGCCGAAGACGACGAGTGCCTCGTCGCGCAGGGCGCGTGCGACGAAGATCGGGAGGAACCCCTGGAACTCGTCACGCAGGCGTTGTCGCGGCCCGTAGACGTTCGTCAGCCGGACGGCGGTCGTCCGAAGGCCGTAGTACTGCCCGTAGAGGAAGTGGAACTGCTCGGCGGCATACTTCGTGACGCCGTTGACGTCGACCGGGGAGACCGGGTGATCCTCGTCGACGGGCAGGTAGCGGGGCTGACCGAACACCTGCCGCGTCGAGGTGTACACCACTCTCGCCTCCGAATTGACCTGCCGCAGCAGCTCCAAGAACGCGAGATGGCTGCGCGTGTTCACGTCGAGATCGAAGAGAGGATCCTGCATGGAGTCGACGTGGCTCACCTGGCCGGCCAAATTGAACACGTAGTCCGTCTCGCTGACCGTGCCTCGGAGTGCGTCGGCGTCGCCGATGTCCGCGTCGATGACGGCGATCGGCGCGGCCGCTTCGTCGAGATTGTGGGGGTTGGCGCCGTGCCGGGCGACGCGCGCGTCGACCACGGTCACCTCGGCGCCGCCGCCGGCGAGCTCGAGCGCGAGGTTGGAGCCGATGAAGCCGAGTCCCCCCGTTACGAGGCACCGGCGACCGGCGAATCGGTCGAGGAGAGTCTGGCCCAGGAGGGTCAGGCTACTTGGATGCCCTCGGGGGCGGTGTCATTCCGGGTCCTCGATCGGCTCGAGACCGAGCTGCAACCGGATCCGGTCGAGCTCCTCGACCTCGATGCCCTGGCTCTGCACCATCTGGCCTGCGAGCTCGCGCACGCGGGCGGTTCCCGCGTGGTCGGCGGCGTAGTCGGCCATGTGGATGCCGCCGAGGTGGTGCGGGATCATGAGTGCGGTGAAGAGGTCGTCGGCCTCGGTGCTCTCGCTCTCGCTCAAGCGCGTGATGTCGTCGGGGTCGGCCATCCCGGGCATCTCGGCTGCCGGCACGGGGGTCCCCAACCACTCGTGTGTGAGGTTCGAGTCGTTGGGATCGTCGGAGTAGCCCCAGCGTTCCAGGATCCCGCGCATGAGCCCGATCTCCATCCCCTGCCACGTCACGATGTCGCGGGCGATGTGGCGCAGGGTCTCGTTGGAGCCGTGCTCGAGATAGGCGTAGGCGATCTCGAGGCCCTGGGCGTGGTGGAGCTGCATGTCGTCGAGGAAGCCGACGTCGACGCTGTCGCGGGCGGGGCGGTCGTCTTCGTTGAGCCGCCACCCGACGACCCCTGCGAGGAGCACGAGACCGAGTACCAGCGCGATGGCCTGTGGGAGCGGCGGCGGCCACGACGGGCGCCACCCACGCGTGGTACGGCCGGCGTCGGGAGGCTCGGACGGACGCGAATCGGGCGGAAGGGTGGCTTGCGTCGTCACCAACGCAAGTGTCGCGTCTCGCCGGCCGCCGGACGACGCGGGACCCGGTAGCGTGCCCGCCCGGAACGAAGGGGGAACACAACGATGACCACGCCACTTCGGATCGGGCGCACGGTTCCCGAGTCGACTCCGGTGTTCGCACCGCTCCCGCGGCCACCGGAAGGCGCCCCGAACGTCGTCGTGATCGTGCTCGACGATCTCGGCTTCGGGCAGCTCGGGTGCTTCGGGTCCGACCTGGCGACACCGGCGATCGACGCCCTGGCGGCGGGCGGGCTCCGCTACAACCGGTTCCACGTCACCGCGATGTGCTCGCCGACGCGGGCTGCCCTCCTCACCGGTCGGAATGCCCACCGCGTCGGCATGGGCTTCCTCCCCGACGTTCCCACCGGCTTCCCGGGCTACGACGGGCGCATCCCCCCGACCGCGGCCACACTGCCCCGCATCCTGCGCGACGCCGGATACAACACGATGGCGCTCGGGAAGTGGCATCTCACGCCCCGGTGGGAGCAGAGCGCGGCCGGGCCGTTCGTGCGGTGGCCGCTCGGGCTCGGCTTCGAGCGCTACTACGGGTTCCTCGCCGGCGACACGAACCAGTGGACGCCTGAGCTCGTGCAGGACAACCAGGCGGTGGAGCCGCCCCGACGGCCCGAAGAGGGCTACCACCTCACCGAGGACCTCGCCGATCGTGCGATCCGGTACGTCCGCGACCAGCAGCACGCGTCGCCCGGTCGACCGTTCTTCCTCTATTTCGCCACCGGTGCGGTGCACGCACCCCACCAGGCGCCGCGGGAGTGGATCGAGCGTTACCGCGGGCACTTCGACGACGGCTGGGAGCGGTGGCGGGAGCGCCTGTTCGCCCACCAGCGCGAGCTCGGCGTCGTGCCCCCCGACACCCGGCTCACGGAGCGGCCTCCGTGGGTCGAGCCCTGGGACGCGTTGCCCGTCGACCAGCGGCGTCTGTTCGCGCGCCAGATGGAGGTCTTCGCCGGGTTCCTCTCGCACACCGACCACCAGATCGGCCGCTTCGTCGAGTTCCTGCGCGCGACGGATCTGCTCGACGACACCCTCGTGCTGGTCGTCTCCGACAACGGCACCAGCGCCGAGGGCGGCCCGATCGGGTCGATCAACGAGCACCGGTTCACCCACGACTTCCTGGACGACGTCGACGACTCGATCGCACGCATCGACGACTTCGGCGGGTTCCGCGGCTACAACCACTACGCCTGGGGGTGGGCGTGGGCGGGGAACACGCCCCTGCGGTTGTGGAAGCGCTACACGTGGCTCGGTGGCGTGCGAACGCCTCTGGTCGCGCACTGGCCGGCGCGGATCGAGGCCGCCGGCGCCGTGCGGGCGCAGTTCTGCCACGTCGTCGATCTCATGCCGACGATCCTCGACGCCGCGGGGGTGCCGGTGCCCGACGAGGTCGACGGTGTCGGGCAGCAGTCGGTCGACGGCGCCAGCTTCCTGGCGACCTTCACCGACGGTGACGCGCCCGCCGCGCGCTCGACCCAGTACTTCGAGCTGCTCGGCAGCCGGGCGGTGTACCACGACGGTTGGAAGGCGACCACCGATCACGTGGGGAAGCAGCTCACCGTCGAGCGCGAGGCGCTCGTGGGAAGTCACGACTTCGACGACGACCGCTGGTGCCTGTTCGACCTGGAGCGGGACTTCTCGGAGGCGCACGACGTCGCCAACGAGCACCCCGAGCGGGTACGTCACCTCACGGAGATCTGGTGGACCGAGGCCGGCCGCAACCAGGTGTTGCCCCTCGACGACAGCTTTCTCGGCCGTGCCATCGCCCTCGAGCCGCCGCCGAACCCGCCGCGATTCCGCACGGTCTTCCGGCCGGGGGGCGGGCCGATCGCCGAGGACGCGATGCCGCCGCTCATCAGCGGCTTCCGCATGCTCGCCGACGCCGACGTGCCCGCACGCGGGGCCGAGGGGATCCTGTGCGCCCTGGGCGACTGGCACAACGGCTGGGCGCTCTATCTCCTCGACGGCGCGCTCGTCGCCACGTTCAACGTCTTCGGGACCGCCCATCGGGTCGCGACCCCGGGCGCCGTTCCCGCCGGGCGGGTGACGCTCGGCGTCGACTACCGGCGCCGGCAGCCGGCCGGCGGGCCGCTCGCGCTGCTCGTCGACGGCGAGGTGGTCCACGAAGGGAGCCTGCCGGCCGACCTGCCCTTCCGGTGGCAGATCGGTGCCGCCGGGATGCTGCTCGGTCGCGACCGCGGCTTCCCGGTGTGCGACGACTACAACCCGCCGTTCCCCTTCACCGGCACGCTGCACGAGCTCGTGCTCGAGATCCCCACGCTCGAGCAGCGCCACCCCCTGGAGGACATCGCAGAGGCGATGCACCGCGAGTAGCGACCCACGATGCGTGCATCGTGCGTGATTATTGCGCACGATGCACGCATCGAGACGGGTCTAGCCGGTCGGGATCTCGCTCAGGGTCGCGAAGCCGTTCTCGAACGCGACCACGTCGGTGGGCGGGTCCTCGAGCGTCGAACTGCAGTCGGCCGGCGGGAGGAGCTCGCCCGTGGGCTCGGGCCGGACCTCGACGAGGCCGCGCACGCTGCCTGTCGTGCACGTCGGGACGTTGAGGTTGGCGAACTCGTCGGCGTCGACCGTGCCCTTCACGAGACGCTTCCGGTGCGCCTTCACCCAGTCGACGGCGAGATCGGCGGCTACCTCGTTGTCGGGGTCGTCGCCGAGTCCCTGGCTCGCCGCCAGCGCAGGCACGCCCGCGATCGCGGCGGTGCGCGCCGCACCGACCGTCCCGGAGATGTCGAGCGCGGGCCCCAGGTTCTGGCCCTCGTTGATCCCGGACACGACGAGATGCGGAGGCTTCGCAACCACGTCTTCGAGGCCGACGATCACACTGTCGGCGGGCGTGCCCGACACCGCGGTCGCCGGGTAGCCGCCGGCCGTCGACGCCTCGGCGGTCGCGACGTCGACACCCGCGGGCGATGTCCGGTCGCCGGTACCGCTCTGGTTCTCGGCGGGCGCCACCACGGTCACCTTCACCCGGGGGAGGTCGACCAACGCCTCCACCATGACGTCGATCCCGGCGGCTCCGACGCCGTCGTCGTTGGTGACGAGCACGCGCAGGGTCTTCGGTCGGTAACGGGCGGCGGCATCCGGCTCGCCGAGCGCGTGGCCGACCCCCGCCGCCGCGAGGATGGCGATCGCGAGATGGGCGATGGCAAGGACGACCGTCAGGCGGCGGAGCACGCCGGCATCCTAAGTGCCCGCACCGCGAACAGCCGAGCGAACGCCCCGGTCAGGTCTGCCATCATCACGCCGTGCCCGTCGAAGGGTTCCGCGACCTGATCGAGACCCGCATGAGCGTCCTCACCTGGAACGTCTGGTGGCGGTTCGGGCCGTGGGAGGCACGCCAGCCCGCGATCGCGGCGACGTTGCGCCGGCTCGCGCCCGACGTGCTCGCCCTGCAGGAGGTCTGGGCCGAGGCCGGCGGCCCGAACCAGGCGGCGATCCTCGCCGAAGAGCTCCGCTACGAGCACGTGTACTCGGCCGGATTCGAGGACGGCGCGGTCGCGTTCGGGCTGGCGGTGCTCTCGCGCTGGCCGATCGTGGGCTCCGACACGCGGTCCCTCCCGTCGCTCCCGGGGGTCGACGAACTGCGGGTGGCGCTCAAGGCCGACATCGACGGCCCGCGCGGACGCTTCGAGGTCTACACCACCCATCTCAACTGGCGCTTCGACCAGAGCGATGTCCGCCAGCTGCAGGTGCGTGCGCTGGCGGAGATGGTGGCGAGCTCGAAGGATCGGGCGTACCCCGCCGTGGTGTGCGGCGACTTCAACGCCGACCCGATGTCGGACGAGATCCGCATGCTCACCGGGCGGGCGGCGGTGGCCGTGCCGAGGCTCGTCTTCCAGGACGCGTGGGAGCAGGCCGGCAAGGGGCCGGGGTACACGTGGTCGAACGCCAATCCCTTCGCCGCCTGCGACCTCGAGCCCGACCGCCGGATCGACTACGTGTTCGTGGGCTGGCCCAAGCAACGGGGTGCCGGCCACGTGGTGGGCGCGCGCGCCGAGGGGGTCGAGCCCGTCGAAGGCGTCCACCCGTCGGACCACTACGCCGTGCTCGCGGAGCTCCGGTACTGATGGGGGATTCACTCGCCGACCGGTTCCGCGTGCAGCCGGGCAAGCTCGCCGATCTCGCCGGCCGCGACCCGCGCGACCGCCTGGGGTACGGGGGGAAGCGGGACGGGCGGGCGGCGCTCCCGCCCCTGCTCGAGGAGCTCGACGGTCTCCACGACCGCCTGTGGGCCGAGGCGACGCGCAGCGTGCTGCTCGTCCTCCAGGGCATGGACGCTTCGGGGAAGGACGGCGTGATCCGCCACGTCCTGACCGCCATCGACCCCCAGGGTGTGCGGGTGGCGTCGTTCAAGGCCCCCAACCGGGACGAGCTCGCCCACGACTACCTCTGGCGGGTGCACGCCCAGTGCCCGACGCGGGGGCAGGTGGGCGTGTTCAACCGCTCGCACTACGAGGACGTCGTCGCCGCCCTGCTCACCGGGGCCGTCGACCGGGCGCGCTGCGAGCTCCGGTACCGCCACATCCGCGAGTTCGAGCGGATGCTCGTCGACGAGGGAACCACGGTGGTCAAGGTGTTCCTCCACATCTCTCGCGACGAACAGCGCGACCGGTTGCAGGCTCGCCTCGACGACCCGACGAAGCGCTGGAAGTTCCACCCCGACGATCTCGACGTTCGGAGCCGCTGGAGCTCGTACCAGGCGGCCTACGAGCGAGCCATCACCGAGACCTCCACCGACTGGGCGCCGTGGTACGTGGTGCCGGCCGACCACAAGTGGGCGCGCGACATCGCCGTGGCGTCGATTCTCGTCGAGGCGGTCACGGCGCTCGACCCGCAGTTCCCGCCGGCCGATCCC
>DASUUL010000266.1:0-4459 GCA_036374115.1 Acidimicrobiia bacterium
GATCCCCAGCTTGTGTCCCAACTGATGTCCTCTTCGACTCTCTCTTCGGAATCCGCCCAACGAAAAACCGCCCCCGAAGGGACGGTCGACAAGCGAACGCCGGGAACGGCGTTCGCTACACGATGATGACGACGGGAGTGATGATGACGGTGGCGGCGTGATCCATGAGCCAGGAAGGATACCACCTCCGATCGGGCCGCATCCCCTTACACTGGAACGATCGCGCCCGAATCCGACCACGAGCCGCCGCCGAGCTCCGACCCGCCGGCGCCGCGCCGTGAGCGCGAGCCCATGCCGGCCTGGGTTCCCCGGGCCATCCTGCTCCTCTTCGCCGGGATCGCCGCGCTCTTCACGCTCGCCTGGCTGATCCGCGAGCTGCGCGGGCTGCTGCTGATGCTCCTCGTGTCGCTCTTTCTCGCGTTCGCGCTCGAGCCCGCGGTGAACTTCCTCAGCCGGCGAGGGTGGCGGCGTGGCGTGGCCACGGGGATGGTGCTCCTCGGGCTCGTGGTCGCGATCACGGGGTTCGTGGCCGCGATGAGCGTGCTCGTGGTCGACCAGGTCTCGAGTTTCGCCGACGAAGCCGACACCTACGGCCGCCGCATCGAGCGCTACGCCAAGGACTGGTTCGACGCCGAGATCGACGTCGACGAGGTGATCGACGATCTCACCGACGAGGACGGCCCCCTCCGTGAGTTCGCGGAGAACAACGCCGCCGACATCGCCGCCGCCGTCGTGGGCGGTGTGTTCCAGGCGTTCACGGTCGCCCTGTTCACCTTCTACCTCGTGGCCGACGGACCCCGGCTGCGCCGCACCATCTGCTCGACCCTCCGCCCCGAACGCCAGCGCGAGGTGCTGCGCGCCTGGGAGCTCGCCATCGACAAGACCGGCGGCTACATCTACTCCCGCGCGCTGCTCGCGGCCCTGTCGGCGCTCGCCACGTGGATCGCGTTGACGGTCATCGGCGTGCCCTACGCGCTCGCGCTGGCCTTGTGGGTGGGTGTGATCTCGCAGTTCATCCCGGTGGTCGGGACCTACATCGGCGGCGCCCTGCCGGTCGTGATCGCGGCGCTGCACGACCCGGTCGACGTCATTTGGACGCTCGCGTTCATCATCGTGTACCAGCAGATCGAGAACTACCTGTTCGCGCCCCGGATCACCGCGCACACGATGGAGATGCACCCGGCGGTGGCATTCGGGACGGTGATCGCCGGTGCCGCGCTCATCGGCCCCCTCGGTGCGGTGCTGGCGCTGCCGGCGGCGGCCGTCGGCCAGGCCTTCGTCTCGACCTACGTCCAGCGCCACGAGGTGGTCGAGTCGGCGCTCACTCGTGAGCCGCGCCGGCGCCGGCGGCCGCTCCTGGAGGTCGTCCGCGCCTGGCGCGCCAACCGCACCTCGGGCGGCGCCGGCGGCGACGCGACCGAAAGTCGCTGAACGCGCAAGCCGTCGGGGGCCCGGCGCCGTATACGGTGCGGGTGACCCCGCAGCCGGGAGGTCCGCGTGCGCCTCGTGACCAAGATCGTCATCGGCATCGTCGCCGCCGCGGCCGTACTGGTCGCCGGGTTCTTCGCCGTCTACAAGATCTGGATCGAGAGCGACCCGGAGCCCCGCGCCGAGATCGCAGAGACGCCGGTGACCGAGTCGCGGGAGGGCGCCGCGGAGAGCGAGCTCGACGGCACGTACACGGTCGTGCCCGGCCCCGCCGACACGCCCACCTTCGTCGGCTATCGGGTCACCGAGCAGTTCGCCGCCGCCGTCATCGAGCAGGAGACCACGGGGCGCACCTCCGACGTCACCGGCACCTTCACGATCAACGGGAACACCGTCTCCGAGGTGACCATGACCGCCAACCTGCTCACGCTCACATCGGATCGGGAGATGCGCGACAACCGAATCAAGACGCTCGGGCTCGAGTCGGAGCTGTTCCCGGAAGCGACCTTCGTGCTGACCGAGCCCATCGAGCTCCCCGCGGAGCCCGAGGTCGGCGAGACGGTCGCCGCCACCGCGGTCGGTGACTTCACCCTGCACGGCGTCACGAACCGGGTCGAGATCCCGGTCGAGGGACGATGGGACGGCACCACCATCCAGGTCGTCGGGAACCTTCCGGTCGTCTTCGCCGACTACGACATGGAGACGCCCAACGTCGCCGGGTTCGTGACCGTCCGGGACGAAGGCGAGATGGAGTTCCAGATCTTCTTCCAGCAGACCTGACGTTCGGGCATCCTCCGGGGCTTCGGTAGCCTGGCTCCCCCATGGACCAGCCTCACCTGTCCCCCCAGGCTCGGACCCGGCTCGAGGAAGAGCTCGAATGGCGCTCCGGTGCCCGCCGCCGCGAGATCTCGGCCTGGATCGAGCGCGCACGCGAGCACGGCGACATCCGCGAGAACGCCGACTACGACGCCGCCAAGAACGAGCAGGGCCACAACGAGGCGCGGGTGCGCCAGCTGCAGCAGCTGCTGAAGAACGCGATCGTGGTGGAGGGCTCCGAGGGTGACGTGGTCGCGCCGGGCACCGTCGTGGAGGTGCGGATCGAGGGCGACGACGACACGACCTCGTACCTGGTCGGCTCGATCGAGGAGCGGCACGAGAGCTTCGAGGTGCTCTCGACCGGCTCGCCGCTGGGCCAGGCGCTGCTCGGCCAGGAGCCGGGTGCGGTCGTCACGTACGAGGGCCCGCGCCGGGCGTTCCAGGTGGAGGTCGTCAGCGTTCGTCCCGCCCACTAGCGCCGGACGCGTCGGGCGGGCCGAAACCGCCGCCGCCCGGCGTCAGGAGCCGCAGCACGTCGCCGGCGTGGAGCTCGACCGTGCACTTGTCGGGAAGGCGCTCGGCGTGTGACTCGTCACCGGCGGGCAGGCGCCAGTTCTCCCCTGCGGCCCCGGGCTCGCCGCCGTCGAGCCCCCAGGGCTGCGACCGCCGCCGTTCGGTGACGAGCGAGAGGGTGGTGTCCTCGAGCACCTCGAGCTCGCGCTCGATACCGTCGCCACCCGCGTGCACACCGGCACCACCGCTCCCCCGGCGCAGGCCGTAGCGGCGCACCCGCACCGGCAGCGCCCGCTCGATCGCCTCCACCGGCGTGTCACGGGTGTTCGTCATCGCCGTGTGCACGCCGCTCATGCCCGGTCGGTCGGGCCGGCCGCCCTGCCCCCCACCCACGGTCTCGTAATAGACCCAGCCGTCGCCGCCGGCGAGCACGTTGTTCATCGTCCCCTGACCGGCGGCGCCGAGCCGCCCGGGCGCGGCGGCCGCGAGCGCCCCGAGGCACACGTCGGCCACGCGCTGACTCACCTCGACGTTGCCGGCGCCGACGGCGACCGGCGGGCGGGCCGCGACCACGGTTCCGGCGGGTGCGATCACCTGCACCGGCCGCATCGCTCCTCCGTTCGCCGGGATCGTGGGGTCGGTCGCGCACCGGAGCGCGAACGCGACCGCGCTCACGGTGACGGCCTCGACCGCGTTCACGTTCCCGGGGCGTTGCCCGTCGGTGCCGGTGAAGTCGAACGTCGCGGTGTCACCGTCGATCGTGAGGGTCACGGTGACGCGGACCGAGTCCTGCTGCTCGGCGCGTGGGCCCGTGGAGTCGAGCACGTCGTCGAAGGTCCAGCGGCCGTCGGGCAGCGATGCGAGCGCAGCCCGCATGCGACGCTCGCCGTAGTCGACGATCTCGGCGAACGTCACCGCCGACCCCAGCGCGTCGACGAGCTCGGCGAGTCGGGCCACCCCGAGCGCGTTGGCGCCGCGCTGGGCGTCGAGGTCGCCCCGGCGCTCGCCGGGCGTGCGCGACGACGCCACGATGACCGCTGCGACCTCCGGGGAGAGCCGCACCGGCGGGATGCGCAGCCCC
This sequence comes from Acidimicrobiia bacterium, assembly GCA_036374115.1. Lineage (GTDB taxonomy): Bacteria > Actinomycetota > Acidimicrobiia > IMCC26256 > JACDBD01 > JACDBD01. The sequence goes on from DASUUL010000266.1 coordinate 3,839, forward strand.
TCCTGGTGGATCTCGGTGGCGTCGGGCGGCATGGAGCCCGGAGCCATGCCGCCGAGGTCGGCGTGGTGCGCCCGGTTGGCGGCCCAGCCGACGAGCTCGTCACCGGCGAAGCAGGGCGCCACGAGCGTCACGTCGTTGAGATGGGTCCCGCCCGCGAACGGGTCGTTGAGCACGACCTGCTCGCCCGGCGCCAGATCGAGCCCGGCGTCGATGGCGGCGCGCACCGATGCCGGCATCGACCCGAGGTGCACCGGGATGTTCTCGGCCTGCACGAGCAGCTCGCCCGCGGCGGTGAACAGCGCCGCCGAGCAGTCGGCCCGCTCCTTGATGTTCGGGCTCGACGCCGACCGCCGCAGCACCGCGCCCATCTCCTCGGCGATCCCCGTCAACCGGGAGATCAGCACCTGCAGCGCCGCCGGGTCCAGGCTCATACCGCCCACCCCTCGATGCGTACGAGGTGCGCAATATTTGCGCACGAGGGACGCATCATGGGTTCTTCGTCAGGATCCAGGCGCCGAGGGGGCCGGGCTCGGCGGTCCAGCCGGCCGGGACCCACACGGTGCAGTCGGGCTCGGCGACGACCTCGGGGCCCCGCACTCGCGCACGCTCGACGGGCGGGAG
>DASUUL010000267.1:0-2245 GCA_036374115.1 Acidimicrobiia bacterium
GTCGCAAGGAAGGACCAGCGTGCTCACGATGGGAAACATCGGTGCCCCGGAGCTCCTCATCATCCTGTTCGTGGTCGTCCTCATCTTCGGCAGCACCCAGCTCCCCAAGCTGGCGCGCTCGCTCGGCCAGGCCCAGAAGGAGTTCAAGTCGGGCCTGAAGGAGGGCGCCACCGAGGACGACGACGGCGACGACTCGAACAAGGGCAAGTCGAGCAAGGGCAAGTCGAGCAAGTAGCGCTGCCGCCCCGAGCTCGATCGCCGGGAACCGGCTGACGCCCCGCGTCGTTCTCGTGATGGCCGACGGCGTCCCCACGTGGGAAGAGGTTGCCCGCGACCACGGGCGCTTTCTCTACAACGTGGCCTTCCGTCTGGCCGGCAACGACGTCGACGCGCAGGATCTCGTGCAAGAGGCGCTCATCCGGGTCCGCAAGGGCCTGGAGACCTACGAGCCCGGATCCCTGGAAGGTTGGTTGGCCCGCATCGTGACGAACGTGTTCCTCGACGAGGTGCGCCGCCGCCGGCGCCGCCCCACCGAGGCCTTCCCGAGCGATCCCGACTACGTGCTGCCGCCCACCCCCGGCGCCGACGAGGTCACCGAGGCGCTCTCCGACGAGATCCAGGCGGCACTGGCGCGCCTACCCGACGAGTTCCGGGTGCCGGTGGTGCTCTGCGACGTCGCCGACCTCTCGTACGAGCAGATCTCGGCGGCGCTGGGCGTGCCGGTCGGGACCGTGCGTTCACGTCTGCACCGGGGCCGCCGCCTCCTGCGCGCCGCCCTCAGCCGGGAGACGGCATGAGCACGCTGCCCGAGCCCGACGACCGCCTCTCGGGCTACCTCGACGGGGAGCTCGACGCCGGCGACCGGGCCGCGGTCGACGAGCTGCTCGCCCGCTCCGACGCCTGGCGTGGCGCCCTCGCCGAGGTGCAGTGGGCCCGCGACGCCGTCCGCCGGCTTCCCTGGCACGAGGCCCCCGCCGGCTTCTGGGACGACGTCACGCTCGAGGGCCTGGGCGCGACCGCGCCCCACCGGTGGCGCCATCCGTTCCGCGTGATCGCCGGCGCGGCCGCGGCCGCGGCCGTCGTCGTCGCCCTCGTGGTGCCCCTCGAAGACCGCGACCCGGCGAGCACCAGCAGCGGCGGGGCGAGTCGCGCCGCCACCGCGACCACGTCGCCCGACCGCAACAGCGTGAAGAGCGAGTCGGGTACCACGGGCGCCACCGACGACAGCGGTCTGCTCGAGGACATGCTCAACGTCGCGCTCGACCCGTTCGACTGGTGAGCAGGCGCTGGCGCGCCCGGGCGGGACGAGGAGCGAGCCGGGTCAGCCGGCGGAGGCGGCGAGGCGGCGGGCCCGCAGGATGCGGCGGCGTTCACGTTCGGAGGCGCCGCCCCAGACACCGTGGTCGATCCGGTACGTGAGGGCGTACTCCAGACACTCCGCCTTCACCGGACAGTCGGCGCACACCTTGCGGGCCTGCTCCACGCCGACACCGTCGGAGGGGAAGAAGTCCTCCGGCGCACGCTGGCGGCAGTTCGCGTCGAGCATCCACTGCTGCTGCTGGTGGTCGGGCGGTGGCGTCGGGATGGCATCCATGCGATTCAGGTTCCTCCTCGCACGATCCAACGACACCGGTGGCGACGAGGTTCCCGAATCGTTGCACACCCGTGGAACCTCTCCGGCATCGGAGCCGTTGGACCTGACGACCGAGTCAGGCGGGCCACGCGAGCCCCCGGGAATACGGCCGAGCCCCGTCTGGGGATTCCCCTTCCCGACGCCCTCACGCCGCGAAACGTTGCCATCATGGCCGACATGACCGACCTGCCCCCGGAGCCGCCGGTCACCCCGACGACGCCGCCGGGGCCGCCCCCCGCCCCCGTCCCCACCGCCGCTCCCGCCCCCGTCCCGAGCCCGAGCCCTCGCCAGCCCGGGCGTCTGTCGCACCTGCTGCTCGCCGCTGTCATCGGCGGTCTCTGCGGTGCGCTGGTGGCGACGGGCGCGTTCGTGGCGTTCGACGACGACGGCGGCGAGACCACCACCGTCACTCCGATCAGCCCTCCGGAGCTGGACCGGGAGTCGTCGACGATCGCCACCGAGGGTGACGTCGCCTCGATCATCGCCGCCGTGGAACCGGCCGTGGTGAGCATCCGTGCCGAGATCGGTGGTGGCCCCGACGGCGCCGGCACCGGGTTCGTGATCGCCGCCGACGGCGTGATCGTCACCAACGCGCACGTCGTCGCCGACGCC
>DASUUL010000268.1:0-9405 GCA_036374115.1 Acidimicrobiia bacterium
GCTCTCCCCCGACGACTTCGCGGGCACCACCGGCACGATCACGAACCCCGGCACGATCGGGACGGTTCACTCGGTACCGCGGCTGATGCCCGGCCAGGGCTTCATCCTCGGCGTGGGCGCGATCGGGTTCCCCGCCGAGTACGAGGGCGCCGACCCGCAGACGCTGGCGAAGCTCGGAGTCAGCAAGACGATCACGCTCACGAGCACCTACGACCACCGCATCATCCAGGGCGCCGAGAGCGGCGAGTTCCTGGCCGTCGTCCACCGGCTGCTCGTCGGCGACGAGGGGTTCTACGACGAGATCTTCAAGAGCTTCTCGGTACCGTACGAGCCGGCGCGCTGGAGCGTCGACATCAGCGCGGCCGAAGAGGACTCGGTCGCGATCCACGACAAGGCCGTTCACGTCCAGCAGCTCATCAACATGTACCGGGTGCGGGGCCACCTCATCGCCAACCTCGATCCCCTCGGCCGGAAGGACCCTGACACCCACTCCGAGCTCGACATCAACGAGTACGACCTCACGATCTGGGACCTCGACCGCGAGTTCCCCACCGGCGGGCTCGCAGGCGCACCGGTGATGAAGCTGCGCGACATCCTCGGCGTGCTGCGCGATGCCTACGCCCGCACGATCGGCGTCGAGTACATGCACATCCAGGAGCCCGAGCAGAAGGCCTGGATCCAGGAGCGGGTGGAGGGCGTGAGCTCCGAGCCCGACGCCGAGGAGAAGCGCCGGATCCTCGAGCGCCTGAACGCCGCCGAGGCGTTCGAACGCTTTCTGCACACGAAGTACCTCGGCCACAAGCGCTTCAGCCTCGAGGGGGCCGAGAGCGTGGTACCGATGCTCGACACGTTGCTGTCGGCGGCCGCCGACGACGGCGTGGCCGAGGTCGTGCTCGGCATGCCCCATCGCGGTCGCCTGAACATCCTCGCCAACGTGGTGGGCAAGTCGTACAGCCAGATCTTCCGCGAGTTCGAGGGCGAGCTCGACCCGATGTCGGCGCAGGGGTCCGGCGACGTGAAGTACCACGTCGGCGCGACCGGTAAGCACGCGTCGCCGGCCGGCAACGAGGTGGTCGTGACGCTGGCGTCGAACCCGAGCCACCTCGAGGCCGTCGATCCCGTCGTCGAGGGCATGGTGCGCGCCAAGGAAGACGAGCGCGGTGACGCCGAGCGCACCCAGGTGCTTCCCCTGCTCCTGCACGGGGACGCCGCGTTCGCGGGTCAGGGCGTGGTTGCCGAGACCCTGAACCTGTCCGAAGTACCCGGCTACGACGTCGGCGGCACCGTCCACCTCGTCGTCAACAACCAGCTCGGGTTCACCACCGCGCCCGAGATCGGGCGCTCGACCGTCTACGCCACCGACGTGGCGAAGATGGTGCAGGCACCCATCTTCCACGTGAACGGCGACGACCCGGAGGCGTGCGTGCGGGTGATGCGCCTTGCGTTCGAGTTCCGCCAGGTGTTCCGCAAGGACGTCGTCGTCGACATGATCTGCTACCGGCGCTACGGCCACAACGAGGCCGACGAGCCCGGCTTCACCCAGCCGCGCATGTACGAGCTCATCGACACGCACCCGTCCGCGCGCACCCGCTACACGGACCAGCTCGTTCGCTCCGGCGACCTGGACATGGACGAAGCGGAGCAGGTGCTCCAGGACTTCAAGGCCCGCCTCGACGCCGCCTTCGCCGAGACGCACCCGAGCACGCCGCCCGATCCCGAGCAGGCGCACGCGCCCGACACGCCCCGCCACCCGTCACCCGAGCCCGGCATGGCGGCTCCGGCGTCGGTCACCACCAGCGTCAGCCCGGCGGTGCTCAACCGGATCGTCGAGGGGTTGATGAACCGGCCCGAGGGCTTCTCGGTGCACCCGAAGCTCGAGCGGCTCCTCCAGGCGCACCGGGTCGCGTTCGACTCCGATCAGGTCGACTGGGCACTGGCGGAGGCGTTCGCGTTCGGTGCACTCGTGCTCGAGGGCACACCGGTGCGCCTGGCCGGCCAGGACTCGCGTCGAGGCACCTTCAGCCAGCGCCACGGAGTGCTCGTCGACACGCGCACGGAGAGCGAGTACCTGCCGCTTGCACACCTGTCCGACGACCAGGCGCCGTTCATGCTCTACGACTCGGTGCTGTCGGAGTTCGCGGCCCTCGGCTTCGAATACGGCTACTCGGTCGCGAACGCCGATGCGTTCGTGGCGTGGGAGGCCCAGTTCGGCGACTTCATGAACGGCGGCCAGGTGATCATCGATCAGTTCGTGGTCGCGGCCGAGGACAAGTGGGGCCAGCAGAGCAGCCTCGCGTTGCTGCTCCCCCACGGCTTCGAGGGCCAGGGCCCGGAGCACTCGTCGGCACGGATCGAGCGGTTCCTCGCCCTGTGCGCCGACAACAACCTGCGGGTGGTGTACCCGTCGACGGCGGCGCAGTACTTCCACGCGCTGCGGCGCCAGTCGCTCGCCACCCGGCAGGTGCCCCTGGTGTGCTTCACGCCCAAGCGGTACCTGCGGATGCCGCACACGAAGTCGCCGGTGGAGGCGTTCACGAAGGGCGGGTTCCGCTACGCGCTCGACGACCGCGCGACGCTCGACCGCGACGCGGTGCGGCGGGTGCTCCTGTGCACCGGCAAGGTCGGGCACGAGCTCATGGACACCCGCGACGAGATGGGTGCGCCCGCCGCGGTCGTGCGGGTCGAGCAGCTGTACCCATGGCCCGAGGACGAGCTCGCCGAGACGCTCGAGCGCTACGGGAACGCCCGCGAGGTCTGGTGGGTCCAGGAGGAGCCGGCCAACATGGGCGCCTGGGGGCATGTGCACGCCAAGCTGATCCGGCTGGCGCGCGACCGGGCCGAGCTCGGCCACGTGGCCCGGGAGCCGAGCGCGAGCCCGGCCACGGGCAGCGCCACCGTCCACGACCGCGAGCAGGCCCAGCTCCTCACCGCCGCCTTCGACGGTCTCACGTAGCGGCTCTGCCGCCGCTCCTGCGAACCTGCGCGCCGCGCGCGCCGGAACCGGCGTCGGGAGCGCGCCGGTTCGGCGGACTCGGGGGGAGCGCCGGCGGTGCGGCGGACAGCGACTCAGGCGGTGAGAGCGCGCACCACGGTGTCGACGTGGGCGCGCTGGAACGCGGAGCCCAGGGAGCCCCCGCTGACGAGGTGGCGGTAGAAGAGCGGGGCGGTGACGAGGTCGGCGAAGGACTCGACGTCGACGGCGGAGGAGATCTCGCCCCGGTCGGCGGCGCGCCCGAGCGCCTCGAGGCACACCCGGCGCCGGCGGGCGACGAACTCCTCCTTCGCCGCCTTGAACTCGGGGTTGCGGGCGGCCTCCGCCACCATCTGGGGCAGCAGACGGCCGTTCACCGTGGTGGTGAGCATGCGGCAGATGTTGCCGACGATGACCTCCACGTCGCCGCGCAGGCTTCCCGTGTCGGCGGGCTCGCGGACCTGGTCGGACACGGCGGTGCACGCCGCGATCACGAGATCCGACTTCGAGGGGTACCGCCGGTAGATCGTGGCCTTGCTCACCTCCGCGCGGCCCGCCACCGCCTCCACCGAGAGGCCCTCGTAGCCGAGCTCGGCGAAGAGCTCGAGGGCGGCGTCGAGGATCGCCTGGTCGGCGGTGGTGCTCCGCGGGCGCCCGGGGCGCCGGCCGGCGACGGCGTCGGTCTCGACCGTCACGACGTGGGCGCCGGTTCGGAGTCGGGGACGGTCACGCCCGGGGCCTCGGCCTCCGAGTGGGCGTCGGCGCCGCCGTGCTCGGCACGGGCCCGGGCCGGCAACCACAGCGCGGCGGCGATCGCACCCAGCACCGCGGCCCCGGCACCCACGAGCACGGCCACCTGCATCCCGTCGACGAAGCCGCCGTTGGCGGCGTCGGCGAGGCCGGGGATCCGAGACGCAGCCTCGAGGGCGAACCCGAGCGAGTTCTCGATCTCGGTCGCCAGACCGCCGGGGGTGCCGGCCGGGAGGGCGTCGCTCACGCGCGCCGAGTAGATCGACGAGGCGACGCTGCCGATCACGGCGACGCCGAGCGCGCCGCCGACCTGGCGCGTGGTGTCGTTGACGGCGGAGCCGACGCCCGCCTTGCCGAGCGGCAGCGACCCCATGATCGACTCCGTCGCCGGCGCCATCGTGAGCCCCATGCCCGCGGCCATGACCATCATGCGCCAGGCGATGTTCACGTACGACGTCGACGCGTCGACGCCCGCCATCGCGACCAGGCCGACCGCGAGCAACGACAACCCGGTGGCGACCACCACCTTCGTACCCACCCGTTCGACGAGACGCGGGCTGTTGGGGGCCACCGCCATCATGACCAGCGCCCACGGCATGAAGCGGATGCCCGTCTCGAGCGCGGTGTAGCCGAGCACGAACTGGAAGTACTGCGTGAACAGGAAGATCGATCCGAACATCGCGAAGAACGTGAACGCGATGGCTCCGCTGGCAGCGGTGAAACGCGGGTTGCGGAAGAAGGCGAGGTCGAGCATGGGGTGGTCGCTGCGTCGCTCCCAGACGAAGAAGGCGGCGATGAGCACCGCGCCGACGGCGAAGGCCAGGAGGATCCGGCCGTCGGTCCAGCCGTCTTCGGGCGCCTCGATGATCCCGTAGAGCAGCGCGGTCAGGCCGGTGACGGAGAGAACGGCGCCTCCGGGGTCGAGCTTGGGCGCGGCCGGGTCCTTCGACGTGGGGATCAGGAACATGCCGGCGACGAGACCGAACGCGACGATCGGGATGTTCACGATGAAGATCGAGCCCCAGTAGAAGTGCTCGATGAGGAAGCCGCCCACGAGCGGCCCGAGGATGGCGAGGCCGGCGACGCCGGCCCAGATGCCGATGGCGCGGCCCCGCTCCCGGGGCGGGAACACGTTGGTGATGATCGACAGCGTCGCCGGCATGATGAACGCGCCGCCGATCCCCATGAACGCCCGGGCGCCGATCAGCTGGTTGGGGGTGTCGGCCAGCGCCGAGAGCGCCGAGCCGATGCCGAACACGACGAACCCGACCTGGAGCGCGCCCCGGCGCCCGAACCGGTCGCCGAGCGCCCCGGCGGTGAGCAGCAACCCGGCGAACACCAGCACGTAGGAGTCGACCATCCACTGCAGCTGGCTGTTGGTGGCGTCGAGCTGGTCCACGATCGTGGGCAGGGCGACATTGAGGATCGAGTTGTCGAGCACGATCACGAAGAGGCTCAGGCACAGCACCGCCAGGATCCACCAACGCCGCTCGTGGGCCCGCTCCTGGACCTGATCCATGCGAGGCATGTTCACGGGGGGCTCCTCACCATGGGACTCGCGCGCCGGGGTTGGGTCTTCCCTACCATCCGTGATTACGAAACGCAACCGTTCCGTATCGAAAGGAGACCGGGGTCACACTTGCCGGCTGCGCCTCCAGGCGACGAGGCCGATCCAACCGACGGCCACGCCGAAGCTCACCGACACCACCGCCAGGACCAGGTGGACGACCTTGAACGACGTGGAGCGGTCGTCGCCGAGCACGTTGTTGATACGGGTGAGCCAGACGAAGAGGGTCCAGGCGGCCGCGGCCACCAGGACCCCGGCAGCGCGGCGGCTCACGACGCGCGGGCGATGTCGTCGAGCGCGCGCTGTACGGCCGCATCCGACGCGTTCACGAGCGGCAGCCGCACGTCGGGCGTGGGGATGCGTCCCTGGGCGTGGAGCACGCCCTTGAACACCGCCGGGTTCGGCTCGCTGAACAGCGACTGGGTGAGCGGCAGCAAGGCCTCGGCGTGGACCCGGCCTTCGTCGACCTTGGCCGCGAGGCCGCACTCGGTGAGCTCCACGAACCGGCTCGTGCACACGTGGGCGGACGCGCAGATCGTGCCGGCGGCGCCCATCAGCACCATCGGGAGGAGGAACGGGTCCTCGCCGCCGAGCACGGCGAAGCCGTCGATGCCGTTGGTGCCGGCGAGCAGTTCGAGCGAGTCGAGCCCGAGACCGGTGGCGGACTGCTTCACCCCCGCGAAGTTCGGCGTGTTGGCGAGCTCGATCAAACCCGCGGCCTCGAGGTTGCGGCCGGTGCGGTAGGCGATGTTGTAGACGATCACCGGAACGGGACTCGCCTGCGCCACGGCCTTCAGGTGGGCGACGATGCCGGCCTGCGACGGGCGCACGTAATACGGCACGACGATGAGCGCGGCAACGAGCGCCGGTGTGCCCTCGAGCGACTGGACGGTGGCGACGGTGGCGGCGGTGTTGTTGGTGCCGGCACCGACGATCAGCTGCGCGGACCGCTCCGCGCACACCCGCGCACAGGTCTCGACCACGACCTGCTTCTCGTGGGTGTCGAGCGCCGTCGACTCGCCGGTGGTACCCAGCGCGACGATCCCCGCTCCCCCGGCGTCGAGGAACTCGTGGCAGAGCCCGGCGAGCGCGTCCGCCGCCACCGAGCCGTCGGCGGCGAACGGCGTGATCACGGGGAGATAGACACCCCGCAGCGCGACGTCACTGGGCATGAGGAGAGGCTACTCCGGGGTGCCCCGCAAGTAGCCTGCCGTTCCGTGCCCGAGCCCTGGCGGACGATCCTCACGCTGGTCGCGGGCTTCGTGACCGGCGTGATGTCGGGGATGTTCGGTGTCGGCGGGGCGGTCGTGTCGAACCCCGCGATCCGGGCGCTCGGGGCGAGCCCGATCCAGTCGGTCGGCTCCACGCTGCCGTCGATCCTCCCGTCGGCGATCAGCGGCGCGCTCCGCTACCACCGCGAGGGGCTGCTGCGGATGCGGATCGTGATCTGGACCGGCCTGTCGGGCGCGGTGGCGTCGATCGGCGGCTCGCTGCTCTCGGCCGTCGTTCCCGACGCCCGGTTCCTCACGCTCACGATCGCCCTGCTCATCATGTACACGGCCATTCGCACGGGGCTCGCGGCGCGGCCGGCGCAGGTGCCGGCCGACGAGAGCGAAGTCGTCGGCCGCGACGTGCCCACGGAGGCGGTGGCGGCGCCGGCCGATTCCGCCGCGCCCCGGCTCGTGGCGATCGGCCTCGTCGCGGGGCTGTTCTCGGGGCTGCTCGGGATCGGCGGCGGCCTTCTCCTCGTACCCGCGTTCCTCACCTTCTTGCGCCTGCCGTTGAAGGAGACGCTCGGTACGTCGCTGGCCTGCGTCGGCATCATCGCCGTCCCGGGGACGGTGACCCACGCCGCGCTCGGGCACATCGACTGGGGGTTCGCAATCCCGCTGTCGATCGCCGTGATTCCGGGCGCCAGAGTGGGAGCCGCGCTCGCGATCCGGGCGTCGGATCGGGCGCTGCGCCTCGCGGTGGCGACTGCGCTGAGCGCGGTCGCTATCGTCTACGCCACGAGCGAGGTGGTGGCGTTGCTGTGAGGATCGCGGTCTTCCGGCTCCGCGAGTACCTGCGGTCCAGCCTGTGGTTCCTGCCGGCCTTGTTCGTGCTCGGGAGCGTCGCGCTGTGGGCCGCGGTCGGCGCCCTCGACGAGCACCTCGCGGACGACTCGCCGCTCGCCTACGGCGGCGGGCCCGACGGGGCGCAGGAGCTGCTCTCCGCCATCGCCACCTCGATGATCGCCTTCACCGGCGTCGTCTTCTCGATCACGATCGTCGTGCTGCAGCTCGCCAGCAGCCAGTTCTCGCCCCGCGTGCTGCGCACGTTCCTGCGCGACCGTGGCACGCAGGGCTCCCTCGGGGTCTTCATCGCCACATTCGTCTACGCGCTCCTCGTGTTGCGCGACGTGCGGACGCAGACGATCGACCAGTCGAGCTACGTGCCCGGCGTGTCGGTGTCGATGGCGCTCGTCGTGCTCGCCGTCAGCCTGGGAATGTTCGTGTACTACATCCACCACGTCGCCCGCGCCATCCGGGTGGCGTGGATACTGGATGCGGTCGCCGACGAGACGCGCGCCGTCATCGACCACGAGTTTCCCGTCGATGCCGGCGACGACGGGCGGGACCGTGCGGTGCCGGACGGTCCGCCCACGGACCTGTTCCCCGCGCCCCGGCCTGGGATCCTCCTGGCCGTCGACCGGCACGCCCTCGTGCGCCTGGCACACGACGCAGGCTGCGTTCTCGTGCTCGAACGGGCCGTCGGCGACTTCGCCGTCTCGAACACGTCGCTGCTGTCGGTGCACGGCGCGACCCTCTCTGCCCAGCAGCGGGACACCGTGAGCGAGGCGATCGTGATCGGCATCGAACGGACGATGGAACAGGACCCGGCCTTCGGCTTCCGTCAGATCGTCGACATCGCGGTGCGCGGCCTGTCTCCAGCGGTCAACGACCCGACGACGGCGGTACAGTGCCTCGACCACCTTCACGACTTCCTGCAGCTGCTCGTGTCACGCCCGTTCCGCTCGGGGAAGCTGCTCGATGCCGACGGCGCGCTCCGGGTCGTGCTACCCGCGCCGAGCTGGGACGACTTCCTCGATCTCGCCTTCCAGGAGATCCGTCACTACGGCGCCGGCTCGATCCAGGTGATGCGACGGATCCGCGCCGCCCTCGACGACCTGGCAGCGGCGGCGCCGCCCGACCGGCTGCCCGCGATCGAGCATCACGCCCGGGCGCTCGACGAGGCGGTCGCGCGCGACTTCTCCGCTGCCGACCAGCGGGTGCTGGCGCGCCGCCCCGACCACCAGGGGCTCGGCTCGACCGTCACCGGCTGAGCGCGCGGGCCCGGCGGAACACGCCGTCGAGCATCTCCTCGGTGAGCTTGCCGGTGAAGGTGTTCTGCTGGCTGGGGTGGTAACAGCACACGACGGTGGCGCGCGGCGTCGTCACCTCCACGCCATGACCGAAGCGGGGACGGCGCGCGGGCAGCTCGACCTCGGCCGCGTGGAGCGTTCGCCACACGGCGTCGTAGGCGAACCCTCCGAGGGCGACGATCACGCGCACCCGGTCGAGGAGCTGGAGCTCGCGGACCAGGTACGGGAGGCAGCGGTCGCGCTCCGCGGGCGTCGGACGGTTCGCCGGCGGCGCGCACCGCACGGCGGCGGCGACGTAGGCGCCGTCGAGACGGAGCCCGTCGCCGGCGGTCACCGACGTCGGCTGGTTGGCGTACCCGGTGCGGTGCAGCGACGCGAACAGCCAGTCGCCCGAGCGGTCCCCCGTGAACACCCGACCCGTGCGGTTCCCTCCGTGCGCGGCTGGCGCGAGGCCCACGAGCAGCAGGCTCGCCGCGGGGTCGCCGAAGCCCGGCACCGGCCGACCCCAGTAGTCCTCGTCACGGAACGCCGCCCGCTTCTCGCGCGCCACCCGCTCGCGCCAGTCGACCAGGCGCGGACAAGCGCGGCAGCTCGTGATCTCGCGGGTGAGCGCGGCGAGACGCTTCGGGTGGGGCACGGACGGCAATCGTACGGGCGGGGGTACCCTGACCCTGTGCGGGTGTTGCTCATCGTCAACCTGACCGCGTCGGCGGTGACCGCCCGGCGTCGCGTCGAGATCCAACGGATCCTCGG